>JABIPG010000162.1 GCA_018698795.1 Rhodospirillaceae bacterium | reverse complement strand
GATGGTCGCAGCATTGTCCCACATCAGCGCATCGCCCAAACGCCATTCGTGGCGGTAGACGTATTCGGGCCGGACGATCCGCTCGAACAAATCATCGAGCAAATCCCGGCTTTCATCCTCGCCCAGGCCATCAATCATCGGCACCATGGCTGGATCGATATAAAGCGCCTTTCGGCCCGTCACCGGGTGCGTGCGTACCACGGGCTGCAATACGGGGGGCGTGCGTCCGCTCTGGGTGTCGTTGGTGGGCACGCTCCACGATCCGTTGAAATACTCGTAGGAGTGCACCGCGCGCAGGCCCGAAAGCCGCTCGTGCATGCCCGGACCAAGATCCTCATAGGCGGCGGCCAGATTGGCGAACGAGGTCTCGCCACCCCAAGTCGGCAGCTTAAACGCACTGAGAAGCGAGCCGATGGCGGGCTCTTTCATGTAGCTCTGGTCGTGGTGCCAGCCCAGTTCCTTGTCTTTGAGGATACCCACGTCTCGGCCGCCTTCGACGATGTTGGAAACCTGCAGAAGCTCGGGATACTCAGGGTCCAGGTACTCCTCACGCACATGTATTTCCAACTCGCCGAAGCGGCGCGAGAAATCGATGATGTCGGGCTCAGCCCATGTCTGGTCACGGAATAGAATCACGCCGTTTTCGTACCAAAGCCGCTCGATATCGGCGAAATCGGCGTCGCTGATCGGCGCGTTTAAATCGACGCCCTGGATTTCAACGCCAAAGCGCGGCGTCAGTGGTTTTGTTGAAATGCTCACGATTGCCTCCCCCCTTCACCAATGGCGTTCTTCATACTGAAATCGCGCCATGAACGCACATGCACTGATCGATCATATCCGCATCCGTTTGCAAGCTCAAAGGGCGCCGTTGTTGGCTGAAATCCACGCCCTGACCCGCGATTTAAGCCGGCTCGAAACGCTGGACGGATCGGCGCGCGCACTGGCGGATTTTCTGGAAACAGTCGATACGCTGGATACGAAGAGCAAATCTGAGTTGTTGGCGCAATTGCCCTCAGCGCACACCTAGCAGCCACAACACGCCCGCCAACGATACGACCGACAGCAGCGTCGACAGCAAAATAGACGTCGCCACCGTGGCCGCGCCGGTGTCGTAGCGCAGCCCGAACATATATACATTGATGCCCACCGGTGTCGCCGCGACGATGACGACGGTGCTCAACCACATGGGCGCCAAGTCGAACACGTGCGCGCCGATCACATAGGCAGCCAACGGGTGCAAAACCAGCTTCAGGAACGTCACCACCCCGGCTTGCGGCAGCGCGCCGGCAATCTCGTAGCGCGCCAGCGACGCCCCCAGCACGAACAGCGAGCACGGGATCGCCGCCGCACCCAAAAGTCCCAAAAACCGATCCACGGGGCCGGGCAGGCCGAACCCGGTCATTTTCCAGGCCACGCCCGCCACCAAACCCATGATGACCGGGTTGGTAACAAGCCCGCGCACCACATCGAACAGCAACGCCGAGATGCGCCCGCGCCGACCCCCAGTCCCCCCTCTGGCGGCCTCGACCATCACCGTGACGACAAAGAACAACTGCCATGAGTGGAACGAGATAATCAGAAACACCGGCAGTAATCCGGCCTCGCCGTAGGCCAGATGCACCAACGGCAAGCCGAGCATTACCGTATTGGCGAACCCGCCGCTCAGCCCGACCACCGAGGCGGTCGCCCAATCGCGGCTGAACCACCCCTTCGACACCCACATGCCGATCCCCCAGGCGATATAACCGGCGCCGTAATAGGCGATCAGAAACTCCCACTCGATGGGGTCGGGCATGTCGCGCGTCGCCATGGCTTTGAACAACATCGCCGGGATGGCGAAGTTGAAGACAAACGCCCCCAACCCCTCGGCCCCGGCGGTACTGATCCAGCCCCGGCGCGTTGACGCAAACCCGATGCCGACGATGGCGAACACCGGCAAAATAATGTTGATCAAAACGGACATGGCGCCAGCATCGCCATTCCGTGCAGAAAGGCAAGATGGAGCTGTTGCGTGGCGGAAGGCAGGTTGCTAGCGTGCGGTCATGATGAAACTTTTCTTTTCCGGCACCTCGCCCTATGCCCGCATCGCCCGCATTGCAGCCAGCGAATGCGGCATCACCCATGCTGGCGGCCACCTGGCCTCGGCTCAATTGCGCACCGACGACAACCCGGTGCTTGAATACAACTGCACCGGACGCGTGCCGACGCTGGTTGATAGCGATACCGTCGTCACCGAGACCCGCGCCGTGTGCCGCTATCTCGTAAACGTCGGCAATGGCGCCAAACTGTTCGACTACGCCGGCGATTGGCCGGCTGAACGGTTCGAGAACACGGCCATGAGCTTCCTTGACGGCTGTGCGCTTTGGGCGCGCGAACACCGGCGCGATAAAGCGCTCCAGTCGGACTGGCTGCAGGGCGTGGAGGGCAAGCGCGCTGCGCGCTGCCTCGATTGGTTTGAGGCCGACCCGGGAATACAGAGCGGTAACGCACCGTGGGACTTCGCGCATATGATTTTGTTTGTGGCGCTCGACTACCAGGAACTGCGCGGGCTGATCGCCGATTGGCGCGACGGGCGGCCGAATTTGGCCCAATGGCACACGGCGCAGCTCGAACGGCCATCGGTCGTGGCGAACGGCAATATCGGCGATCCCTGAGGGCCGGATTTGCCGCTGATTTCGTTGATCGGGCAAAAAAAACCGGGGTCAAAAACCATTTAATATCAGCGTTATCAAAAATAATCTGGGGAACGAACCCAATTTTTTGAGATGGCCAAACTGGACAATACGTCATGCCCGGGCTTGACCCGGGTATCCCCGCCTTACATTGACCGCAACCGAAGACGTGGATGGCTGGATCAAGCCCGGCCATGACGGAACTCTCTTGCGTTGTCACGAATTGCGACCTCCACGGAGCTATTCGCCAGCCTCCCCATCGCGCATCCGCCGTCGCGCCTGCCGGCGCTCCAGCAATACCACCACGTGATGAAAGGCGCGTTCCAGCCGCGCTTCGTAGCGGCCCAGCGTGTCGAGGGTCTCGGTCTCGTCCAGGGCGAGACGAAAGCTGCCGATCAGGGTGCCGCCGTCGGATTCCGGCCCGGCCGAGGCGAGACCATCCCAATCGGGATTGAGCAGCCCCGCCTCAACGGAGGCCGTGCGGCCCAACCGCCACCAGATATCGGCAAGGCGGCGGACCAGCGTGGTTTCATAGCGGCCCTTGGGCGCGAACTCATCCATCAGTTCTGCCCGCATGGCGTGGTATTCATCGCGGTCTTCGCCCGGCAGCACGACGTCGCGGGCATACAGCCCATGGCGCAACGCATTGTAGCGCGATTGATCCTTGCCGGTTTCGGTGCGCGGACCCGTTGACAGCCGCGCATTGGCTCGATTGGCGGCGATTTGAGCAACAGAGGTCATGGCTTTTAATCTCCTTTATGAAAAACAAAGGAAAATAAACACATATAATAGGTAAAAAGTCAAGCCAGTATTGAATCACCATTCCCGTCATGGCCGGGTTTGACGGCTGATATGAAGTTCAGAGCGGGCAAATATTGGCGGCGGCTGAGAGTGTTGCTGATAGCCAGGAGGAGAGATTGGCTTGCTGCACAGAAACTCTTTATCCCAAGTCGTTGTTGGCAGGTCATTCATATATCTGTAAATATGGAAATATAAGAAAGCCAAATGTACGAACCCGATGAAAGTCATAAAAGCGGGGTGCGGGGTAAAATTTAATCTCCGACATATCGAGGGGACAGCGATATGGAATCCGGAAACTGCAACCGACCAAAGTACGATATTCGCGACCAGAGTATCGCGGCTGTCGATAGCTGCGGCTACATGCGCTTTGTCGTCGAAACCATTCTTCTCGCCTTTCTGGTTCGAAAAATCGCGGACTCCGACGATGGCGTTGACGCATTGAAAACGCTGCAGACCTTTCCATGAAGAATTCTCTCAGTAAGCAGGTTCTCGCCATTGGGAACGTCAAGTCGACGGCAATCATCTCTCTGGTTGTAGTTGGTGTTTCTGTGGCGGTCACGTTGACGGACGTTTGGCTGTTGAGCCATCAATTATTTCCTGCCCTTTATTTATCTATTCTTATCCCGAGTCTCGTCGCCCCACCGGTGATCTACATTTTGGTGCGTCTGGCTCGCGAGTTGAGTGAAGCTGAACAACGGGCAATCAATGAACTTGAGAAACGTAAACAGGCAATCATAGAACTGCGCCAAAGCGAGGAAAGGCAACGCCGGTTTTCAGCGGATATTGCGCACGAACTACGCACTCCGCTGTCAATCCTTAAGCTTCATCTCGACGACATGGAAGAGACGAAAGTCGTAAAGGAGTTACGTCAAGATGTGGATGATATGTCACGCCTTGTCGAGCAACTGCTCACCATCGCCCGATTAGATATGCTCGGCCTCGAAACCAACCACGAACTTGACTTGCTGCTGGTGTGTAAACGTGTTGTGTCAAGACTGGCACCGATGGCGATCAAAGAAAAACGGTCGATTGAAATTGAAACCTGCGGGTCGCCGCTAACGATGATGGGAAATTCGGACGCAATAGAACAAGCAATCCGCAACCTCGTGGAGAACGCCCTCAAGTATTCCAAAGTGGACTCTACGATAACCGTCAAGGTCGGCGACGGAGCAACCTTTTCCGTCATTGATCACGGGAGCGGGATACCACCGAAACTGCGAGACAAGGTATTTGATCGGTTTATACGTTCAGACCAACTAGGTATTGGGTCGGGTTTGGGACTTTCAATCGTAAAACGAATTGTTGATGGCCACGGTGGAGAAATCTGTATTCGTGACACCGCTGGCGGTGGCACTACGATCACAGCGACCTTCGAAGCTACAGAACAAATTTCTAAAACATCCGAAAATTAATCGTCGAGTAGACGGGTGAACCTAGAGGTCTCAAATTTCGCACCGGGTCAACAGCGGGGTTCTCAAGACCGGAGCAATCTCGTCTGGGGTCCCACGTAAAGCAGTCAGCGTCGCAGAAAAACAGCAAGCGGCCTAAGCCGCCCTACCGCAACCCGAAGAACTTCATCGTCGTGTCTGACCCGTACTTCACGGTCACGGCCCAGGCCGCCGATCTGGTGCTGCCGACATCTATGTGGATGGAGAAGGAAGGGGCCTACGGCAACGCCGAGCGCCGCACGCAGTTCTGGCGTCAGCAAGTGGATGGTCCGGGCGAGTCCAAGTCCGATATCTGGCAGGTGGTTGAGTTCTCGAAACGCTTCACCTTGGCCGATGTATGGCCGAAAGCGGTGATCGCGGAGAGCGGCTACGCACCGGACAAGAACCTGTATGAGGTGCTTTACGCCAACGGTCAGGTCGACAAGTACCCGCTTGAAGATATCAAAGACCAGGCCGGCAACGTCTACAACAACTCGGAGTCCAAGGACTTCGGCTTCTACCTGCAAAAAGGCATCTTCGACGAATACCGTCGGTTCCAATATGAAGGACCGAAGCCGGGCCACGAAATGGCCGAGTTCGACACCTACCACAAGACCCGTGGGCTTCGCTGGCCGGTCATCGACGGCAAGGAAACGCTATGGCGCTTCCGCGAAGGTTACGATCCGCACGTCAAGAAAGGCGAGGGGGTCAAGTTCTACGGTAAGCCCGACGGCAAGGCGAACATCATCTTCGCGCCTTATGAGCCGGCAGCCGAAAGCCCGGACAAAGAGTACGACTTGTGGCTGTCGACGGGCCGTGTGCTCGAACATTGGCACTCCGGCACCATGACCCGGCGCGTGCCGGAACTGTACCGGGCCTATCCGAACGCCAAGATCTATATGCACCCCGACGATGCCAAGAAGCGCGGTTTCAAGCGCGGCATGGAGGTCAAGGTGCAGACCCGGCGTGGCGAATTGTTGACCCGGGTCGAGACCCGCGGCCGCAACAAGCCGCCCAAAGGCTTGGTGTTCATGCCCTGGTTCGACGCCTCGCAGCTTGTTAACAAGCTTACCTTGGATGCCACGGATCCGCTCTCGAAAGAGACGGACTTCAAGAAGTGCGCCTGCAAGGTGGTGAAGGCGTAGCTCGATTGATCCCGGTCCGGGGCCGGCGCCCATGTGCCGGTCCCGGGTGGGACCCAAACAGGCGGACCACGAACAGAAGGATTTGTTTCGGTGAACGACAATCCGACCCGTACAAAACGCCCCATTGATCGCCGGCGCTTTCTTGCCGATGCGGCCCGTACGGCGTGTGGTGTCGGTATCGCGGGACTCGGGCTCGTTTACCTGGCCGAGCAGGCTAAGGCTTTGCCGGCGAGCGCCATTCGGCCACCCGGTGCCGGCAGTGAGGAGGATTTCCTGGGTGCCTGTGTGCGGTGTGGCTTGTGCGTCAACGATTGCCCCTATCCAACACTGAAACTCTCAGAGCTTGGCGAAGACGTGCCCGTCGGCACACCCTATTTCGTCGCCCGCGACTATCCGTGCGAGATGTGTGATGACGTGCCGTGCGTACAGGCCTGTCCGACCGGCGCGCTGGATAAACGCCTAACCAATATTGACGATGCGCGCATGGGGTTGGCGGTATTGGTCGACCAGGAGACCTGCCTCAATTTCTTAGGCCTCAGATGCGATGTCTGCTATCGGGTATGCCCGGTGATTGACAAAGCAATCACGCTTGAGAGCGAGGCCAACCTGCGTACCGGCAAGCATGCCCGGTTCATCCCTACCGTTCACTCGGATCATTGCACCGGGTGTGGCAAGTGTGAGCGTTCGTGTGTGCTTGAAGAAGCTGCGATTAAGGTGTTCCCGGGCCATCTGGCCAAGGGCAGCTTGGGCAAGCACTACCGCATCGGCTGGCGCGAAAAAGAAGCCAAGGGCGAGGCCCTGGTTAAAGGCATCATCGACCTGCCTGATCGTTTGCCAGGCCCCGTGAGCGGAGGTGGTAAGCCATGACCGCTAAAGTAAACCCGGGCAAGGATGCCGTTTTGACCAAAGGTTGGCTGGCAGCGCACAAGTGGCTCGTACTCCGTCGCATGGCGCAGTTCGGTTTCCTTGGCGCGTTTCTGGTCGGACCGATCACAGGCTTCTGGCTGGTGAAGGGCAATATCACATCCAGCCTGACCCTCGATATCGTGCCGCTCAGCGATCCTTACGTCCAATTGCAATCCTGGTTCGCAGGCCATGCATTAGAGACCGATGCATTGATCGGGGCGGCTATCGTACTTGGTGTCTACATGTTGATCGGCGGGCGCATGTACTGTTCGTGGGTGTGTCCGGTCAACATCATTACCGACGCGGCGCATTGGCTCCGACACCGGTTGGGGCTATCAGGCGGGCTCAGGTTCAGCCGCAGTGCGCGGTATTGGCTGTTGGCGGCGACCTTTGCCGTTTCTAGCGTGGCCGGCGTCATCGTTTGGGAACTGGTCAACCCGGTCTCCGCCGTATACCGCGCCATTGTATTCGGAGTTGGCGCGGCTTGGATGTTAGCGTTGGCGGTGTTCCTTTTCGATCTCTTCGTCTCAGAGCGCGGCTGGTGTTCGCATCTCTGTCCGGTAGGGGCGTTCTATAGTCTGCTGGGGCGCTTCAGTGTGCTCCGGGTGCGTGCCGCCAAGCGCGATGCCTGCAACAATTGCATGGATTGCTTCGCCGTCTGCCCCGAAAACCAAGTCATCACACCGGCGCTTCGCGGTGCCGACAAGGGCCTTGGGCCAGTGATCGACGCCATGAACTGCACCAACTGCGGGCGCTGCATCGATGTCTGCGCGCCCGACGTATTCCAATTCGGCACACGCTTCGACCAAAGCGTGGAAACCCATGACAAACCGGAACAATCTTCCGTGCTGCGCGATGCAGCCTAGATGAGGGTCCGGAGAAAGGATGAAACAGATGTACTGCCAATTTCCATTAGGAGGTTTAGCCATGAAACGCATGATTGTCTCAACGACCACCGGACTGGCCCTGGCCCTGGCCCTGACCATTTCGCTGACACCCGCAACGGTATCGGCGGAGGGCGCATCGTCACTGCGCGGTGACCTCGCGCTGCCGGAAGTCAAATCACCGCCTCAGGTGTTCAAGCTGAAACTTGATCAGGATAAGTTCGAGCGCAACTTTAAGACCCAGCCGCCCCTGGTTCCGCACAAGGTTGCGAAATACCGGGTGAACCTGAAGGTCAACCGTTGTCTCAAGTGCCATGACAAGGCGAACTACAAAGAAGAAGAATCACCGATGGCCGGCAAAAGCCACTACATGGATGCTTCCGGCAAGGAGACAGCCAAGTTAAACATGAAGCGTTATTTCTGCATGCAATGCCATGTGCCACAGACGGACGCAAAGCCGTTGGTCGCCAATACTTTCAAAGGCACCAAATAAACGGTTAAGTTGGACGTATGACCCCGGCGGGATGAGTCGCCGGGGACGAAGATTAGGTGATGACTAGACAATGATAAAACGAGAGGCCGGGTCACCGGCGGAAGGGGAACAGTCATGAGTGAAGAATCGGAAAGCGGAAAGGGCGGCTTGTGGAAAGCCTTGCGGCGGCCGAGCGGTAAGTCCTTGGGTGCGTTGCTGGCGTTCGGCATCGTGCTGGGCGTTGGCGGCTGGGGCGGATTCAACTGGTCGATGGAACTGACCAATACGGAAGATTTCTGCATTTCCTGCCATGAGATGCGGGATTTCGTCTTCGAGGAATACAAGGAAACGGTCCATTACAACAACCGCACCGGCGTGCGCGCCACTTGCCCCGACTGCCACGTGCCGAAGGAGTGGGTCTACAAAGTGCGGCGCAAGATCCAGGCATCGAACGAGCTTTTGCATAAGGTGCTGGGCACCATCGACACCAAAGAGAAGTTTGAAGGTAAACGGCTCGAACTGGCTAAAAATGTCTGGGCCACGATGAAGGAGACCGACTCGCGTGAGTGCCGCAACTGTCACAGCTTCGAGTTCATGGACCTGACCAAGCAAGAGCGCCGTTCTCAAAAACGCCATGAGAAAGCACTGAATAAAGGCCAGACCTGTATCGATTGCCACAAGGGAGTTGCGCACGAATTGCCCGAAGGCTACGACGAAGACAGCTAGCCGCAGGCTATTCAAATGTCAGTCGACAGATATTGTTCGGTTAAGGCCGCCGCCCGAGAAATCACGGGCGGCGGTTTTTTTTGATCCAATAAAAAGGTATAATCGTACAGATTTACGATATAAGCCGTTGAAGAGGCAAAGTATTATGTGCAACACTCTAGCCACAGGGCGTCCGGGGAGTATATCCTGGGCTTGAACAATAACCTTGGGCCGGCGCACCAAAAACTGGGCGCGAGTCCCTCGACCATATGGGAGATACGTTTCATGGGTAAGAAAGATCAAAACAAGGGACTCTCACGGCGTTCGGCATTGGGCCTGATTGGCGCGGGTGCGGGTGTCATGGCTGCGGGGTCGGCGTTTCCGACGAAGTTTGCCATCGGCGCGCAATCGAAAATTAAAATCGGCACGTTGTTGCCCTATTCCGGCACCTACACGTGGCTCGGCCAATCGATCACCAATTCATTCGAATTGGCCCTCGCGCAGGCTGGCGGCAAGCTTGGCGGTCGCGGCATTGAACTGATCAAGGTCGATAGCGAAGCCAAGCCGCCGAAAGCGGCTGAGCTGACCAACAAACTGATCAACCAAGAAAAGGTCGACTTCATCGTCGGGCCGGTGCACTCCGGTGTTGCCATGGCCATGGCCAAAATCGCGCGCGAAGAAGGCACCATGACGGTGATCCCCAACGCCGGCGCCAATCAGGTCACCGGACCGCTGTGTTCGCCGAACATTTTCCGCACCTCGTTCTCCAATTGGCAGCCGGGCCATCCCATGGGTAAGGTTTTGCTGGAAGAGGGTAAAAAGAACGTCGTGCTCTGCTATTGGGGCTATGGCGCCGGCAAGCAGTCGGCAGGTGGTTTCAAAGATTCGTTCGTCGCCGGCGGCGGCAATGTGATCAAAGAGATTGCCGTTCCGTTCCCGAAAGTGGAATTCCAAGCCGCACTGACGGAAATCGCCTCAATCAAGCCTGACGCTGTTTATGCGTTCTTCGCCGGCGGCGGCGCCGTTAAATTTGTTAAAGATTGGGCGGCAGCTGGTCTGAAAGACAAGATCGAACTGGTTGGTCCGGGCTTCCTCACGGAAGGTGTCGCTAAGGCACAGGGCGCTGCGGGGGAAGGTCTCCGTACCACGCTGCATTACGCCGATGGCCTCGATAATCCGGCCAACCGCGCTTACCGCGCCGCCTACAAGAAAACCTACGGCAAGGAAGCCGATGTTTATGGCGTGCAGGGCTTCGATGCCGGGCAGTTGATCAAGGCTGGTGTTGATGCGGTGCAGGGCGATGTCGCGGCACAGAAAGCCATGGTTGCAGCCATGGAAGGTGCGGTCATCGATTCACCGCGCGGCCAATGGGTGCTGTCTTCGGCACACAACCCGGTGCAGAACTTCTACCTGCGTCAGGTCCGAAATGGCAGGAACGAAATGGTTCGCGTCGCCATGGAAAACCTGGCCGATCCGGCCAAGGGTTGCAGCGCCTAAGCGCAATGGTCTAAGAAAAGAAACGCGGCCACGGGCATAAGACGCTCGTGGCCGTGTCTATTTCGACTTGCTGCGTTTTCTGAAATTCATCTGAGCGAGCATCGCCTGTGGACGGTCTGTTTTTCCTGATCCAAACCTTGAACGGCATTCAGTACGGCTTGTTGCTGTTTCTGATCGCCAGTGGATTGAGTATCGTTTTCGGCATCATGGGCGTTATCAATCTGGCCCATGGCTCGTTCTATATGGTCGGCGCATATCTTGCCTATTCGCTGACACAATTGACCGGCAGCTTGCCGTTGGCGATCATTCTCGGGATACCCATGACCATCGTGCTTGGGTTTGTGATCGAGCGCCTGTTTATCATCCACCTCTACCACCGCGACCACCTGCAACAGGTGTTGCTGACCTTCGGCTTGATTTTGATTTTTAATGAATTGCAGCAGGTTATCTGGGGCGGCGATCCACTTAGCGTTCCGATCCCGGAATTACTGAGCTTTTCGATCCCGTTGTCGGACACATTGAGTTATCCGGTCTACCGGTTGTTTTTGTCCGGTGTGTGCTTGGTGCTTGCGCTCGCCATGTATGTGGTGATCGGCCATACCCGGCTCGGCATGCGCATTCGCGCCGGTGCTGCCAACCGCCAAATGGTAGAAGCCCTGGGTATCAACATCCGTCTGCTGTATTCGGTGGTTTTCGCCATCGGCGTCACGCTCGCTAGTGTCGCCGGCATGCTCGCCGCGCCCGTCGAGACCGTCTATCCCGGCATGGGTGAGCAAATCTTGATTGTTTCCTTCGTTGTTGTGGTGATCGGCGGCATCGGCTCTATCCGGGGTGCTTTCATCGGTGCGCTGGCTATTGGGCTGGCCGATGTCTATGGCCAGGTGTTTTTGCCCGAGTTGGCCAGTGTGGCGATATACGGGTTGATGGCGGCCATTTTGTTGTGGCGTCCCGCCGGTCTATTCGGGAGGGACGTATGACCGTGCTGCCGGGCAAACGCGTGTTGTTGGCGTTGGCGCTTTTCGTCCTGGCCTTGGCCATTGTACCGCTCAGCGGCGACAAGTATTGGATCAAGCTCGTCACGCGCATGATCGCGCTCGGTATTTTCGCCATGAGCCTGGATTTCATCGTTGGTTATACGGGCCTCGTCAGTTTCGGCCATGCGGCATTTTTCGGCACGGCGGGATACGTGCTGCACCTGATTTCACCAGAAGACGCGGCGGCCAATCTGCTTTGGGCGTTGCCGGTCAGTATTGGCGCAGCCGGATTGTTGGCGGCTGTGATCGGCGCGATGAGTGTGCGCACGCGTGGTATTTATTTCATTATGGTGACCCTGGCCTTCGCCCAGATGGTGTTCTTCTTCTTCCATGATTCCGACATCGCCGGGGGCTCCGATGGCGCCTTTATCTTCTTCAAGCCGGCTTTGGCGTTGGGTGATATAGTGCTGTTCGATCTGGGCAAGCGCACGACACTGTTTGTATTCAGCTTGGGCAGCATGGTTGCGCTCTATGCGCTGTTGGTGGTGGTCTTGCGCTCGCCGTTCGGGCAGGTGATCCAGGGGATCAAAGTCAACGAGCACCGCATGCGGGCGCTCGGCTACAACACCTATCTGTACAAGTGGGTGGCGTTCATCATCGCCGGCGTGTTGGGCGGTTATGCGGGATTCTTGTTTGCCTGCATTGACGGTTTCGTGCCGCCTGAATTGCTGAGTTGGCGAGAATCGGGCATTGCCCTGGTGATGGTGATTTTGGGCGGCATTGGCACGCTGTTCGGTCCGGTGTTGGGCGCGTTCACGCTTTTGGGGGTTGAGGAAATCCTCCGTGACCGCCATATTTTTGGTGCATTTTCCATGCATTGGCAAATCATGCTGGGTGGTTTCATCATTGTTGTGGTGCTGTTTTTAAGCAATGGCATTGGTGGTTTGCTGATGCGCCTGGGAGCCGGGCGGAAAGGCGGCGAAGAATGAACGCCTCAATTCTTTCCACAAAGGACCTGTCGATCAACTTTGGTGGATTGCGCGCCGTCCACAACCTGAGCGTCAGCGTCGATATGGGAGAGGTGCATGCCATCATCGGCCCCAATGGCGCGGGCAAAACGACGATGATCAACTTGTTATCGGGCGATCTTTTGCCCAGCTCCGGACAGGTGTTCCATCGCGGCCAAGATATCACCAGCCTGCCTGCGCATCGGGTTGCCAAGCGCGGTATCGGGCGCAGTTATCAGATCACCAACATTTTTCCTGAGTTTACTTGCCGCGAAAACTGCTGGCTGGCGGCGCGGTCCCGGCGTGAAACGGCGATGCGCTTCTTTTTGCCATCGGGGCGTGATCGCGGCACCGCGGCGCTAACGGAAAAAACGCTGGAAATGACGGGCCTGAGCGCTCAGGCGGACGTGCCGGCCCAGGCGATGAGCTATGGTGAACAAAGGCAACTGGAAATCGCCATGTTGCTGGCGTTGGAGCCGGAAGTTTTATTGCTCGATGAGCCGCTGGCCGGATTGGGGCCGAACGAGTCGGTGGCGGTGATTGATTTGATCCGGCGCTTGGCACCCGACCACGCGATAGTACTGATTGAGCACGACATGGACGCGGTGTTCTCGATCGCTGATCGGCTGACCGTCATGGTCAATGGTGAGATGCTTGAATCCGGCGAGCCAGCCCAAATTCGAGCCAGCGACAAGGTACGCCAAGCCTATCTGGGTGATGAGTTGGAATTGGAGGTGGGCCAGTGAGTGGGCCAGTGAGTGGGCCAGTGAGTGGGCCAGTG
>JABIPG010000109.1 GCA_018698795.1 Rhodospirillaceae bacterium | reverse complement strand
TTTAATCTGCGATTGACATTGATACCGTCTTGCGGACCAACACCGGCAAACGGATCCAACACCTTCATTTGGCCAAGCTCGCCGGCAACAGGAATAGCGCCATCCGAGCCGGGCTCCGGCTCTTCTTGGCCGGCCGCAGTTTCGAAGTTTTCAAGACCTTCGGCATCGGCATCTGTTGCCGCCGCATCGGCATCCAAATTCTCGATCTCTTGATCCAGAAACTCGCCTTCCGGCGCATCTTCCTGCAAACCGAAATCGTTCTGGTTGCCGTGAATCTTTGGTATGTGGCGCAAACTGGAGCTGAACCGTGACATGATGTCTTCATCGGTGACGAGCGTAATCGCCGATGGTGCCGCCTGAAAACCGGTGATTCCAGTCGACTGGTTGGCGCTATTCAAGACCTGGGCGCCGGCGTCGTTCATAACCACGACTTCGCCGACAAACCCATCGGCTTCTTCCATCAATACGACGTTCATGTTCTCGCCGTCGGAGATGTCCAAGCCAACCTGGGTGCCGCGAATACCGATCGTCGCAACGGGCGTATCGAGCGTCATGGCGTCGGGGTCGGTTTTCGCCACCTGGCCGGACACGAAGGTAAACACACCTTGCAGCGCGGTCATCGAGACAGAGCCTTCCTGCGTGGAAGGATCGTAAATCATTTCATCAAGTACCATGCGGCCTTCTTCGCCCATGGAGAACGTGGTTTCATCGGCCAAAAGCACACCAATGGAGCCTTCGGGACCGGATTCGAGAATATCACCCTGGTAGACCGGATCGCCCACGTTGAGCTCAACTTTGGTGCCGTCGGCACGGACGGCAAACACCTGACCGGACATGTTCTCGACGTTACCGATAGGTTCGCCATCGGTACCGGAGATCACCGTCGGGTTGGAAGCGATTGAGCCTTCTGGGAGACCCGGCGCGGACGTGGCACCGTCCGTGCCGGCGGATATGTCGCCGCCAGCGGGGCCCTCAGCCAATTGAACGATCATCTCACCGGACAACTGCGCGCCATCGGGAGATGTCAGCTCGGGGGGATTGTCCTGGCTGTAGTAGTCCTCGACCACAACTTGCGAACCATCGGGCGCAGTCACGACTAAATCGTCACCGCTGGCCTCGAACTCTGCAGAGGTCAGATCAAAACCTTCAGGAAGGGATAGGGACTCACCGTCACCAGCGTTAATTGACAGCAGCTCGTCGCCACTTTCAGGGGTGGGGGTCAGGTCGGCCATAATTTATACCTCACGGGACGCCAGCTCGTGCCATATTGCGTCCAACGGAGATAGGGTGCTTTGTTGTTTTTCTTCTATGGGACTACTTTACGCGTCCGCAGATTTTGTAGCAACAAAAGCCGACGATATCTGTGATGAGGATCACAGGCTTGCCCTTATTAAGTGGATTTTTCCCCGTAGTAGAGGGAAACGACATGGCTGGCCTCCGCAAAAAACAGCCAACGCTCGATCACCAACCCCAATGTCACGGCTAAGCCCGCCAGAAACAAGCTCACGGTCCCGACAATTCCGGGGAAAATGAGCCCGAGAACAACAAGCCCCAAGGGTGCCGCAAACCCGATCAAATGCACATAACGCCGCAGTTTCGCCACATGTTTACGCGCCACCTGAAATCCCATTTCCTTCATCAGATAATTGGGCGATGTATGCGGTCCTTCGAACTTGGAAACTTTGCCGAACCGCCCTAGCCCGGTCGCCGTTTCAGGCGTCGTTTGATGCCGGGTGGTGTCGATAAACCGCCAATACCCGGCTTTGGAAATCCACGCGGCTGCGAGCGCCAAGGCCGCGGTAAGGGTAACTTGGTGCGATTCGTAGCCAAGCATCGCCACGATGGCCGACAGCCATACCGCCCCACCCGCGAGGCCAAGCAGCAAGTAATTGGGCAGCGTCCAGGCGTTGTGCCATTGGTGGATGGTTTTGAGAGATCGATAGATCATGCCCGTGCAATAAACGGTGATAAATGCTCCGGCTGCCGTCAGGACGGCCCAAATCTCAAGGGTTCTGGCAGAATCGCCGCGATAAACCCAGGTATAGGCCAGCAAGATGACCGGCAGGAATGTCAGCACGGCGGCAATGCCTTCGCGCGACAGCCATGAGGATTTCCATTGCGTCAGCGCCCGCCAGGCGCGCTCGGGGTGGCCGAGGTGAAACGTCGATGACAACAGCCCGGCAGATACCGAGATGAACCCAAGCCCGAGACCGACGAGGCCCAGGTCTTTGGTCAACGGCAAACCGCCTGTGGCCGCGAAAATGCCCATCAATGCCAACAGGCCATAGCCGATGCCCGACGAAACGGTGAAGAAGATGACGGAATAAGCTGGATACATGTTTCTCTCTCCCCTTCCCTAGCGCGACAAAAACCGGTCCGCCCAACGCAGCAGCGGATTGTCCATGGAAGGTGCCGGTATTGCCTTGGGAGCCGGCTCGGCTCGCGGTCGGGGCGGCAAATACTTGTTGGTCGGCTTGTAGCCCATCTCCGGCATCAAATCATACCCATCGCGCTCAGCAACCAGCTTTGAGACATCCGAGTTTGGGTCGTTCAAATCCCCGTAGTGCCGTGCCCCCGCCGGACAGGTGGAAACGCAGGCCGGTACACGGTCGACAACTTCGAGGTTCTCGTTGTAAATGCGGTCAATGCAAAGCGTGCATTTCTTCATCACCCCCGCATCGCTATCAAACTCCCGCGCCCCATACGGACACGCCCATGAACACAACTTACAACCAATGCACCTGGATTCATCGACCAGCACAATGCCGTCCTCGCAGCGCTTGTAAGATGCGCCTGTCGGGCAGACCGTTACACAGGCCGCCTGCTCGCAGTGCAGACAGGATTTTGGGAAATAGGTGGTCATGTTGGCCTGACCGCCTTCAGTTTCGACTTCATAGGCGTGGATGCGGTTGAACCAAACGCCGTCCGGACCGGCGCCATAAGGGTTGAGGTCCGTCAACGGCGCCATGTGGCCGCCGGTGTTCCATTCCTTGCAGTTGACGGCGCACGCATGACACCCGACGCAAATGTCGAGATCGATGACCAAACCGAGCTTTTTCTTGATGGTATCGGGCAGCGTGGTCATCGCGAGCCCTTCCCGCCGCGTGCCTTGCGGAAGCTCTCGCCATAGCGCAGCACACGCGCCGGGGATTTCATGTTCGGCGGCTTGGCTGTCGGGCTAAAGCGTGGCTCCAGTTCGCCCTGCTCGTGCGCAGCCGCGTTTTCCACATTGACCCGAAGATCGAACCAAGCGGCCTGCCCAGTCAGCGGATCGGAGTTGGAATAGCGATATCCGTCGCCTTTCTCGGGCAGCAACTCCGAGATCAAATAGTTCAACAGAAAGCCCTTGGTCGCTTCGGGCGCATCCGGGTCCAAGTTCCACGCACCTGGGCGTTTGCCAATGGCATTCCAGGTCCAGACCGTGTCCACATTGACGCCGTCCATCAGCGATGCCTGCACCTTGATGCGGCCATTGTGGCTCGACACCCAGACCCAATCGTCGGTCTCGATACCCAACTCCTCGCCTTTTTGGCGCGCCATATAGAGCCTATTCTCGCCGGTGATTTGTCGAAGCCAAGCGTTTTGCGAACCCCAGGAATGGTACATATGCATGGGCCGTTGGGTCAGGGCATGCAGCGGGTATTCGTCGTTGTCGACCATCTGTTCTTCAAGCGGCATGTACCAGATGGGCAAAGGCGACGAATAGGTTTTGATACGCTCGCGCTCTGAATCGGGGGGTTGAATATCGCCGTGCCCCTCAGCCGCCAGCCGGAACTTCTGCAACGCCTCGGAATAGATTTTCATGACGATCTGGTCGGGGTTGGTGACGAATGCCATCTTTTGCGCCCATTCCAGATAGTCTTTGTTGGCATAGCGATAATAGCGATGCCCTTTCGGCAGCTCGTATTCCCAAAATCCTTTGTTGTCGATATAGCGCTGCAATTGGTTCGGGTTGGGGGCGCCGGTTCCGCTCTCGTCGCCGTCCTTGCCACGCCATCCCGCCAATGGGCCGAGGCCGGGTCGACGTTCGTGGTTGGTAATGTAATCGGCGTAACCGCCCGGGTATTTGGGCGAACCGTCTTCGTTCATCATACCTTGCAGCCCCAGACGTGCGCCCAAGTCGAGCAGCACTTCCTGGAAGCACCGTACGTCGCGGTCAGGCTCGACAACAGGATGGCGAATAGCGTCTGCCGCCGCATCAGCGTGGCTGATGGGCCGATCCAACAGCGAAATGCAGTCCCAGCGTTCCAGATAGGTGGTATCGGGCAAAATCAAATCGGCATAGGGGACCATTTCCGAATGGAAGGCATCGGAATAGATGATATGCGGAATTTTGTATTTACCCGTGGTCTCGTCGATGTCGGTCAACATGTCCATGACCTTCGACGTGTTCATTGTCGAGTTCCACGCCATATTGGCCATGTACAAAAACAGCGTATCAATGGGGTACGGGTCGCCCTTCCAGGCATTGGTGATAACCATGTGCATCAAACCATGCGTGGCCAGTGGCGCCTCCCAGGAAAACGCCTTGTCGATACGCTGCGCTTTGCCGTCGTCGTCAATCAGCAATTCGTCGGGCGCCATGGGGAAACCCAGGTGCGGGCCGGCCAAAGGCGTGTTCGGCTGCACCTTGTTGATGCCGCCCATGGGCTTGGGTAGTGAATACAGCGCCTTCGGATAAGGTGGTTTGAAGCGCATACCACCGGGCACATCGATAGACCCCAGCAGCAATTGTAAAATATGAATCGCACGGCAGGTGTGGAAACCGTTGGTATGCGCCGAGATGCCACGCATGGCATGCATGGAAACGGGGCGGCCGATGACCTTGTCATGTTTGCGCCCGAATACATCTGTCCACTCGATGTCCAGCTCAATGCTTTGTTCGAAAGCCACCTCGGCCAGTTCGGTGGCAACGCGGCGGATGGTATCGGCATCGATACCGGTCTTCGAAGCCACCGCCTCCGGGGCGTACTGGTCGTCCAGGTAGTGTTCAGCCAACAGTTGGAACGATGGCACCGCCTTGCGTCCGTCGGACAAGGTGATCTCGCCGACCAATGTCGGCTTGGCGTTAACGTCGGTATTCGCGGCAAGCGCTTGTTTCTCGCCATCCCAACACTGCGCCACATCATCATCGTCGCGGACGAATAAACCATGATCGGCGCCACCTGGGTTTTGGATCACCAGCCAATGCACATTGGTATAGCGGATCAGGTATTCCTCATCGATCTTGCCGGCCCGCAACAACTCCCGGATCAACGACATGACAAACAACCCATCCGTGCCGGGTCGGATGCCCAGCCACTCATCGGCAATACCGGAATAACCGGTGCGCACCGGATTGACGGAAACGAATTTGGCGCCGCGGGTTTTGAGCTTACCAAGACCTTTCTTGATCGGATTGGAATCGTGATCTTCAGCGACGCCGAACATCAGGAAATACTTGGTGTATTCCCAATCGGGCTCACCGAATTCCCAGAACGCGCTGCCGATGGTGTAGAGCCCTCCGGCCGCCATGTTCACCGAACAAAACCCGCCATGCGCGGAGAAGTTCGGCGTACCGAATTGTTGCGCCCACCAACTGGTCAGCGACTGGCTTTGGTCGCGACCGGTGAAAAACGCCAGCTTGCGTGGGTTCGTGGCCCGGCAGTGCGCTAGCCACGCGGTCGCCGTCTCCAGCGCTTCATCCCATTCGATTTCCTTGAACTCGCCACTGCCACGCGGCCCCACCCGGCGCAGCGGCTTGCTCAGGCGCGCTGGTGATTTGAAGTTCATGATTCCAGCCGAGCCCTTGGCGCAAAGGATGCCCTTGTTCACCGGGTGCTCACGATTGCCCTGGATGTAACGGATTTCGCCGTCTTGCTTGTAAACCTTAATCCCGCATCGGCAGGCACACATGTAACACGTCGTATAGGCGACCTCGTCGCCGACACTGGGTGACGTGTCTATCGGACGGTCTACGGGGCAAGGCTTGGCCGACGGCTGCGAATCATTCGGCATGGTTTTCCCAATCAAAAATCATTTATTGAGACAAATTGTCTCATTTTTTATGTATATGCACTTTTTGATCTAAACCCAAGAAAAATCTACCCTGCTTCAGATATTTCAAGAAGTTCGGTCACATGAGTATTGTAATTGAGTTTGCTATTATATTCAATATTTCGAATATATCTAGATACAGATATTTCTTTATACAGAAAATCAGACCATCAAAGAACAGCCGATTCTTTCACGTCAACAGAGATATGCTACATGCTACGAGCTTGCCCGTAGGCTGCCAAAAATTTCTGCGTCGAGCCCGCTTCCAGGAATGCAATCGCGCAACCCAAGGTGTGGTCACCGTCTGCGTCGCTACGGACTGGCGACCGCCCGCCTTTGATCGCCGGGCACGCAGTATTCGATACGGTGGGCGCCGCGTTAGCGCCCGCGGCTTTCTGCGCCGGCAACGATCCGGGTAAATCCGCTTCACGACGCCGTTTTGCCGGCGTTTCTTTGGCTTGTATCAGAATATCCGGCGCAATACCGCGGGCTTGAATGGTTTGCCCGTCGGGTCCGTAATAAAGTGCAGTGGTCAACCGCAGCGCGCCCTCTTCCGGCATCGGGATGATGGTTTGCACCGACCCCTTACCGAATGATTGCGCCCCCATCACAGTTGCCCGACCGTGGTACTTGAGCGCACTTGCGACGATCTCGGATGCGGAAGCCGAACCACCGTTGATCAGAACAACCATCGGCAATCCGTTGGCCAGGTCGCCTTCTTGCGCCACGAAAGCACGACCACTGTTCGTGCGTCGACCACGCACCGAGACGATTTCGCCGGCATTCAAGAATGCATCGGCAAGAACGATGGACTGATCAAGGAGACCGCCTGGGTTATTTCGAAGATCAAGTACAATGCCATCAGGCTCGCGCCCCATTTCTGCCCGAATGGCGGCAAAAGCCTTTACGATCCCGCCTTCCATACGTTCAGAGAACCGGCTGACACGGATATAGCCGATACGTCCGACGCTCCGCCAACGCACTGCCCGCACTTTGATAACCGCACGCTTCAGTGTGAGATCGAAGTCCGGGACCCCCTCGCGCTTGAGTGTCAGGCGAATGCTGGTTCCGGCTCGGCCACGCATGCGACGTACCGATTGGCTCAAACTATGGCCTTTGATCGACACTCCATCCACATGGGTAATGAGATCTCCCGACGCGACACCGGCTTTGGCCGCAGGAGTGTCCTCGATGGGGGCAACCACCTTGACCAAACCGTCCTGCATGGTGACTTCAATGCCGAGCCCACCAAATTCGCCCTTCGTGTGGATGAACGATTCGTTGAATTCCTGGCGGTTCATATAAGACGAGTGCGGATCGAGAGACGCAATCATGGAATCAAGCCCCGCCTCGATCACTTTCGGGGCAGCGATCGAACTCGGTGCAGCTTTTAGGTCCGCCACACCTTTTATAGCAGCATCGACCAATTGCGCATCAGGGACTTCCCGAACGTATTTGGCGCGAACCCGTTTGTAGGCAAACTTGAAGTAGTCGAGACGATCCTGGGCCGGCTCTATGGCCGTGTCCTTATAAACCTCGGAAAATCGAGCCACTTCACGGGCGGTATCCGGCGGCAACGGTTGCAGTCTGTCGCCGACTGCCTCAATGACTCTGCTAAGAGAAGATTGAGTGCCGACCGTGCAGCCGCTCAATGTCGGCAGCACCGCTGCCCCTAGCAGCAATCCGATAATCACTAAAAGCGTTTGCGGCGATCCACGCCAGCCGTTCATACGGACACTCCGGTTATCTTCCGTTCCTAGGCTGGCCGTTAATTGGCTGGCGCGAAAATCCGCACTCAGCCATCGGCGTTGATTTTCTCGATCAACTCACCCAGGACGGCTACAGATTCGTCGTTCTCTACCTGACAGGTGCCGGCATTCTCGTGCCCGCCACCGCCATACTTCAGCATCAACTCACCAATGTTGGTGTTTGACGTTCGGTTCAGGATTGATTTGCCGGTTGCGTACACCGTGTTCAGCTTGTTCAGTCCCCACAAGCAATGGATGGAGATGTTGCAGTCGGGATAGAGCGCATAAATCATGAATCGGTTGCCGGCAAAAATGGTTTCTTCGTTACGGAGATCAAGAACAACGAGATTGCCGTGAACAGTGGAACAGCGCTGAATCTGCTCTTTGAAACGGTCTTCGTGGTCACGGTAGAGATCAACACGTTCCTTCACGTCCGGCAGTTTCAAAATGTCGTCGATATCATGCTCGCGGCAGTAATCGATCAGGTGCATCATCAGTTGGTAATTGGACACCCGGAATTCGCGGAAACGGCCAAGGCCGGTGCGCGAATCCATGAGATAGTTCATCAGATCCCAACCGTCGGGATTGATGACTTCTTCCTTGGAAAATTGCGCCGCGTCTCCTTTGTCCACGCCTTCCATCATGTCCACGGACACGGTCGGAAAGGCTTCCTTGCCGCCATAATAGTCATAAACCACGCGGGCTGCTGAAGGGGCATCGGGATCGATGATGTGATTGTCTTGCGCACCGACGCGAAGGGTTTCGCTGTGATGGTGGTCAAAGGCGATATGGACGCCCTCAACATAAGGTAGGTTGGTGGTGATATCGCTGCCGGTAATCAAGATCGTGCCATCTTGCATGTCCTTGGGATGGACAAACTTGATGTCGTCGATCATGTCCAGTTCCTTCAGCAAAACGGCACAGACCAATCCGTCAAAATCGCTGCGCGTCACCAACCGGTATTTCTTCTGCTCGTCACTCATCGGGCATCCCCATCATTTCGTGATTTATATCCGTCGCGCCGACCTCACCGAACCCGCGCTGCTGATTGCAGTGTAGCGCAAGCTTTCCAGGTTCGAAACCCTTGAATGCAAATGTTAATTCGCTGAACCGACAGCTTCTCGGAGCGTCCATACAGCCGCGCCCAACAGAAGTACGGCGCCAGCCTGATGCATCGCCGCCAATGGAACAGGAACCACCAAAAGCAAAGTCGAAATTCCCAATGTCACTTGCATCACCATCAGGCCCATCAACCAATTGAGCGCAAGAGAGAGACCGCCCTGAACAGCGAGCCTGCGCCCCCGGAACCACAACAATATAACGACCAAAAATGTGACCTCCGCCAGCACGCGGTGATCAAACTGTACCGTGGTAACGTTTTCGAATAAATTGATATAAGCCGGTGTCATTTCGAGCATGCCGTCGGGGACAAGATCGCCATCCATCAACGGAAAGGTGTTGTAGGTGAGGCCGGCATCCAACCCGGCTACCAACGCGCCGGAAAATGCCGTCACAAATACAAGAACCACCAGCCCTACCGACCACGGCACCAACGCGCCCTCGGCGGCGGGGAAATCATCATCGTGCCAAAGCTGGATGGCGACCCAAAGAATGTAAGCGTAGATCACCAAGGCCAATATCAAGTGCGCGGCCAATCGGTACTGGCTGACGTCGGGTCTATCCACGAGACCGCTTTTCACCATGTACCACCCGAGCACGCCTTGCAGACCGCCAACGACGAACATTGCCGCGAACTTGAGACCAAGCCCCCACCTCACCCATCCCCAGGCCAGAAAAAACACGAACGGCAAAAAGAACGCCAAGCCGATGGTGCGCCCCCACAGCCGATGTAAAAATTCGAGCCAAAAAATTCCTTTGAACCCCGAAAGGCTCATATCCGCATTGACCTTTTGGAACTCGGGAAAAGCTTGGTATTTCTCAAATAAAATCTGCCAGTCCGCATCACTAAATGGCGGCAACCAGCCAGTGAGCGGTTTCCACTCGACCATCGAAAGACCCGAATGCGTCAGCCGCGTGACACCACCCAGCACGACCATGGCGAACACCATGGCGGCCACGACGAACAGCCAAACCGCCATGATACGGTTGCGGTTTGCATGCTGCGCTGTATTGCCAACTGACATCTGTTTCTCCCATCTTCAGCGATGATAGGTATAATCTCGGCACACGGCGAAACCAATGATCATTGCGTTTTACCGTGCATTGTATGATATAGCGCCAAAGAACCTACTCTTGTTGACATCCATCAAACGGCAATCACGTGACTGAAATTCATCCCGTATACTTGGTTGGCGCCGGTCCCGGCGACCCTGACCTGTTAACCGTCAAGGCCCGACGGCTGATCGACACCGTAGACGTCGTCGTCTACGACAAGTTGGTCGCCGACCCCATTTTGGCGCTGTTTCCGCCCAGTGTAGAAAAGATTTTCGCCGGCAAGCAGGCCTTCAACCACTATATGCCGCAAGACCGGATCAACGAGTTGTTGGTCGAACTTGCCAAGGATGGCCGCAAAGCCATGCGGCTTAAGGGCGGAGACCCGTTTGTCTTCGGTCGTGGCGGCGAGGAAGCGCTTTTTCTGGCCGAGCACGGTATCCCCTTCGAAGTCGTGCCTGGGATCACGTCCTCCGCCGGATGCGCCGCTTATGCCGGCATCCCGCTGACCCACCGCGACCTCGCACATGGCGTGCGTTTCGTCACCGGCCACACACAAGGCCCCGACGGCCTCGGCCTCAACTGGCAAAGCCTTGCAGACCCGGACACCACCTTGGTCGTCTACATGGGCGTTACCAACGTCGATCAAATCACCGAGCGTCTTGTCGACGCAGGCATGCCGGCTACCACCCCCGCCGCCGCCATCAACCACGGGACCCGTGAGAACCAAAACGTACTCATCTCAACACTGTCCGAGCTGCCGAGCGCCATCGCCGCAAATGGCCTGAGCGGCCCGACGCTGTTGGTCATTGGCCGTGTTGTCGATCTATCAGAACGCCTCGCCTGGTTCGAGGACGCCCTCACCCGCAACCCCGCAACTTAACGGAGACAGCCCATGGCCCGTCCCCCTGCCAAACTCGTCGCGTCGAGCTTAGATCTCATAACCGCGGAAACCATCGCAACCGGCGCACTCGCCGCTGCGCGGCTGCACGACACGCTGCCGCTCACGGTTGCAGTGCTCGATTCGGGTGGGCATTTGGTAACCTTCAAGCGTGAAGACGGTTGCGGCATCCTGCGTGCCGACATCGCACTCGGCAAAGCCTACGGCGCGCTCGGCATGGGCATGTCGAGCCGCACGATTCGCGACGCGCTGGCCGACCGGCCGGCTTTTCAAGGCGCCATTGCAGTCGCATCCGAGGGCCGCTTCATCCCGGTTCCGGGCGGTGTCACCATCTTGAACGAAGACGGCCTGATCATCGGCGCCATCGGCGTCAGCGGCGATTCATCCGAATGTGATGAATACGCCGCCATCGAAGGCATTACCGCCGCCGGCCTAACTCCCGACCCGGCGCGGGCTGACACCAGTTGGATGAACTGATACGGCAGCAACCGTATTTAAGAACAAGCTGCGGATATAATGATTTCGACCTTGAGGTCGGGCCGCGCCAATTTCGATTCGCCGCACGCCCTTGTCGGTGCGTGACCTTCGGGCATCCAGGCATCCCAAACTGCGTTCATTTCGGCGAAATCATCCATGCTCGCCACCCAGATTTGAGCCTGCAACATCTGTTCTTTCGACGATCCGGCCTTCGTCAACAACGCTTCAACGCGCGACAAGCAATCGCGGGTTTGATCGGCAACCGTGTCGCCGTCGCCGACCTGCCCACACAGATACGCAACACCATTGTGTTTGACGATTTTGCTCATGCGCGTGCCGACATCAATTCGTTCGATCATTCTTTTTTCCCTTTGACTAATAATCTATGCGGTGGCCTGACGAAGGCCCGATCACTCACCGGTAACAATATCGCGCCCCAGAGCTCGGGCCAACAGCATGTAGACCTTGCCAACATCCGAAGCCAGGAAAGTGCCGCGCAACAGGCTCGATTGATCGAGGTCATGCGCATGCGCGAGCAAGCCATCGAACTCGTCCAGATAGCGCGTCACATACTCCCGGAATTCCGTATCGCGCTGGTACTTGTCGCGCACGGTATTGAGCTTGGCCTTCTCGCGGAAGCCCAGCATTTTGCGTACGAAGACACCGGTTTCGCCCTTGTTGTAGCGGCGCCAATCCTCTTCGCTAACAACGGTTTCCAAAACGCGGTTCATATCCACGGCCAAAGACTGTAGGCGTTCGTTGACGAAGCCCGCCTGTTGCATAAAGTCCGAAACGGCAGCCTTGTCGCGGCGCTCCTTCAACTGTTCGACCAGCGTCCGGGCCTCGTTGGAGGATTCGCGCATTTCCTGGGTTTGGCGCTCCATCAAACGCGCAGCTTCTTCGGCATTTTGGGTTGCCTGCGCCGTCGTCTGATTGAGTGTCTCGGCATGCGAACGCACGTGTTGATCCCAAGCGGCTACTTTGGCAAGTGCCGCTTCTGTCGCGGAACTCAACTCGCCGGCGCGGCGTTCGACCGCACCCGACAGCGCCTCCATTCCCTGTTCCGTGCGCTGATATGTGGTGCCCAGGCCGTACACTTGACGGCGCAGCGCTTCTGCCATCCCTTCCAGGCGGCCACCGACACCTTCGACACTGAGGCCGGTTTCTTGGGTTTGCTGGCGGAACATATCGATCGCTTTGTTCAACTTCGACGCATTAACGTCGACCGCGACGCTGGCTTCCGCCGAGCTTTCCGTCAGGTTTTCATTGACCCGGTGCAGTCGCTCAGAAGCCTCGTCTATGGCGGTATTCAAAAGATCCGAGCGGTGCTGCATGGTCTCCCCGACATCCGTTAGCTGGGTAGTAGCCCGTTTGGAGACACCATCCAGTTCCTGCGCCTGACGCCGCAGGTCGTGCCCGACTTTCCGTAGGTTGCCAAGCGTCTGGCCCGACATGCCGTCAAGCTCGCCGTATTGCTGCGATAACTCACGCGCCAGATTTTCGACCTGCCGGAACAGATGATCGGAGACCTGTGTGGTTTCCTCCGAATGTCGGCCAAGCGCTTCGGTCACCAGCCCGACCAATTGCGCTGCGCGCTCGGCGCTGCTGGTTAGTTCGTGGGTACGCTCGCCCAGGCTCTCACTGACCCGCCCCAATTGCGCCGAAGCTTCCGTAGACGATAACCTCAGCGTCGCAGATTGTTGGTTCAAGGTATCGGCAAACGATTGCACATGGGTCGAGGCTGCATCATAAGCGGTGGTCAGATCGTTTGAACTGCGGTGCAGCAAATCGCCCACATCGTCAAAGCGCACGCGCGCCTGATCCAGCGAGCCTTCCAACTCACCGATATGGGATTTCAGCGACGCGGCAATCCCCTCGAGATGGGACGCCGCGCGCGACGAGGCTGAAGTCGCGGTTTCCACGCGGTCTTCCAGATTGGCCGCAACGGAAGACATATGATCTTCCGCGGCAAAGGCTGCAGCCGTCACTTCATCGCGCGTCGTATCCAGGCGCGCGGTCGCCCTATCGACCCGGTTGGCGGCTTCGTCCGACACAGCGGCCAATTGCCCGGCTGTTTCCTGCAAGTGCCCGCTAGCATCTCCAAGCCGCTCACGCGTCCGCTCACTCAAGTCATCGAGTTCGTTGGCACGCTCTTGAAAACTATCACTGATGGTATCGAGGTCTGTGCCGGCGCGGTCCGTAGCGGTTTTCAATGAATCCGCCTGACGCGCCATGACTTCGGTGACCAATGACAACAACTGCGCCGCCTTATCTGCGCCGACAGACAGTTGGTTGGACTGCTCTGAGAACGCGCCGCCGACCTGCGCCACGTCGTTGACCGCATTTCGTCCAGCACTACTCAATTCCGTCGCATTGGAGCGAAGAGTTTCAGCCACTTCGCGCACTTTCCCCGCCGCCGTATCAGAGGCCGTCATCACTTCGGTCAGCGTGCCTTGCATTTCATCACTTACCACATGCAAACGGCCTTCGACTCGCTCCGTCGCCTGATCCAGGTCATCGACGCGTTCGCGTAAAATCTTACCGGTATTGACCATCATCGTCGCAGCACGAGACGATAAATTCGACAACTGCCCGGCATTGGTTTCCAACGAGTGGGCAACACGGGAGACATCGTCGGTCGCCGTTCCGGCAACCAAGCTTAGATCGCGGGCCTTTTCCTGCACTGTCGCACCCAGCACCTGCAGGCGTGACACCGCGTGCTCTGACGCGCCCGTCACGCCGTCCAGGCGTTCACGCAAAAGATCGGCTGCGTGCTGTCCGCGTTCCGTCCCTGCTGCCACGGTTTCCTGTGCGGTATCCAACACAGTCGTGACCTGCTCAATTTGAGCACGCCCTTTGTCGGTCGCACGGGTCAATGTCTCACCACCACGGTTCAGCGCATCAGTGGCGCCCGCCAGTTGGGTTCCCGCACGCTCCGAAACTGTCGTTAATTCTTCGGCTCGATCTCGCATTTCATCGGCAATGGCCCCGATATTCTCAACCCCCATGTGGGATGCCGCTTCCAATGCCCGGGCCTGATTGCCCAAATTCTCGCCTGCTGTATTGATACGGCCAGATGCGGTCACGGAAATCTCCAGCAAATCATCGCTGCGATCTTCCAATCCAGCACCGACGCGCGCCACCTCCGCCAAAACCCGTTCGGCGATCAATGAAAGCTGATCGGCGTTGCGGCGCAGGTTCTCACCAACCGCCTCCGTGCGTTCCGCCGTTTCCTCGCCGAGAGCTGCTGTCTCTCGTGCTTGCTCGTCGAATAAACGTCGGCTCGCGCGGATCGTTTCCTCGACCTCGCCCGATGTCGCTATCAGCTCATGCGCCTGGGTGTCGAAAGCATCGCCTGCGGCGCGTATCCCTGTATTCGCCTGATCCACCGTTTCCAGCAGCGCTACCGATTGGCGGGCCAAACGCTGCTCGAGTTCCTCAGAGGTCTTGTCGGTCTTCTCCGAAACCTCGGAAAGCACCTCGGCTTGCGCACCCAAATTCTCGCGCATCCGATCCACCATTGCTGCCGCACGTTCGGTCCGGCTCTCTAGGTCACGGCCATGAGTTTGCAGTGTATCCGCACCGGTTTGCACAACAGACGCCGCCTTCTCAGCCGTTTCACGTATGCTGATCGTGCGTTCTTCCAGTATCGCATCGGCTTCAAGCGTTCGCGACGTAACAACCTCAACCGTGCGCTCGAGTTGTTCGCGTCTGATATCAAGATGGTCCGCCCCTTCGCTCGCACGCTCCGACGCCAGCTCTGCCACCCGGCTAAGCCCATCCGTGCGCTCCAGTAGTATCCCCGCAAGGTCTTCCGCGCGGGTTCCAGCCCGCTCCGTCGTCGCGCCGAGTTCGCGTGCACGCTTGTCGAGATATTCGCTGACATCACGCACACGCTCGGCGGCATCACTGGTGACCGCTTGCAGGTCGTCCGTCTGGCGGCGCAACGCGTCGGCAACAGCGTGGGACCGAAGATCGGCGTCCTCCGAAACCTGTGAAAGCTCGAGCGTTCTGTCGCGAATCAAACTGCTGACGGCCTCCGCCCGGCGGGCGGCCTCATCGGAGGCGCGGGTTAAGTCATGCGCCTGACCCCGCAGCGTGTCAGTAATCTGCGCCACCCGCGACCGGGCCCGGTCGGACGGGTAAATCAGCTGCCGCAAGTGCCAGCGTAACGCTTCCGTCTCCCAACGCAGTTGGCGTCCGCGTTCAAAGAAGGCGACCACAGTCCACAGCATTGCCAATGGCGTCACCACGCCGACAAGCAAGCCAGTCAACTCATGCGGCAGCAAAGCCAACAGGTTGTTCCATCCCAATTGCGTTTCGACGAACTCGTACCAGCCAATCAACCAAGCAACACTCGCCACAGCACCGAGGACGGACGCCAACCGGTAGCGGAGATGCGCCGGTGCGCGCCAGTCCTCAAGCGTGAGGGTATCTTGTCCGGGCGGCAACGCCGGGAGCGCGGGTCCTGTGGTTGCACCGGCATCAATATCAATGCCCGCAGTCGCCGCATTTGCCGCAGAATCCGAGCTTGGGGGCGGCGAATTTGGATCAGTGTTTTGCTCAGCCATAACGGCACGTCTCCTTGCGGCGATCAAAGCCCAGGGGAAAAGTGATCGGAGATTATAGCACGAAATATTGTGGGTAAATCACAATACTGACGCAAAATGTGGATAAATAGCGCTTTTTCAACGCTTCCCGTCGGGGATCGCAGCAATCCGTGCAGCAATCCTGTGCGCGGCGTTACCGTCTGCCATGTCGCCAAACAGATGACCACAATAACCCTTCCGGATTTTAGATCGTTCATCAGGTCCAATGAGCGCCCGATTGACGGCTTCGGACAACAGCTCTACGTCGAAAACCTCTTCTCCCATATCACGCCATGCCCACTCCAGGCCGGCAGCATCGAAATGGGTCGGGTCGTTGAAGCGGTCTGGATTGGAGAGCAGCACCATCGGGCGATCAAGCGCCAGAAATTCGAGCATCACACTGGACGCATCGCTAACCAGCACATCCGCATGCGCAAGCCATGGAGTCGCCGCCGCTGCCGGATCATCAATCAGCGTCACATGGTCATGCTTGGCGGCCAGTTCGCGCCAAAGAGCAAGCCACGAAGGCGGTTTCTCGCAGTGGCGCGGATGCGGCCTAAGAATAAGGTCGATATCCTCCCGCCCACGCGTCAGCAATTCCACGACCTCACCACCAAGCATCTGCGCTGAAGACAGATAATGCCGGTCCGTCGGTGCATAAACGACGGTACGGCGTGGGCTCTCTACGTGAGCGGCGACGGCGCTGGAAATTTCTATGAACAGCGCATCCATGCTTGGATATCCAGTCGCCCAAACCCGGTCTTCCGCCAGGCCCCGGCGCTCTCGGATATCGGCAGCAACTGCAGCGCTGGGCGCGCACAGGAAATCTCCGGGCTTGCTGACGCGGCCCAGGAAATTCTTCGAGGCCAAACCAAAACCGATATTCACGATACTGGCATCGGGCAACAGTTTCTTGAGCGCCGCCGCATGGGAGCCTGCCATCACGACAACGGAGGCCCCGAATTCCTGCAATTCGCGGCCATCACACGTCATCATCGGCCAATGCTTTTCGCCAAGCGCCTCAAACACTGGACGCAATAGCGGATACTCACCACGCGTACTCAAATGCAATGCAATCCGCCGCCCGCTCGCTTGTCCGGCAACATTGCGCCGGCCAGCGTCTTCCATGTCGAGATTGAGCAGCGCCGATTTGGCAAAAACATCTCGCGGGTCGAGATCAAGCGCCCGCATGAACGTGCTACGGGCATCGTCCTCGCGCCCCAAACTCTTGCGCGCAAGCCCGAGATGGAACATGGCGTCTCCACGCTTGCCATCGATCTGCAGACAATGCTCCAACTCGCGGATCGCTTTATTGACCTCGCCCACCCGTCTGTACGCTGCACCCAACAAGAAACGGCTATCAGCATCTTCCGGCGCACGCGCAACAGCAGCCGTCATCACTTCAATGCCCGCCTGCTCATCGCCCTTGAGGAATAGCGCCTTGCCCAAATTTCGCTGCGCCGGCAGATGCCCCGGCGTACGGTTGAGCGCGCGCCGAAATGCGGCGGTTGCGGCGTCCAGGCGGCCTTGCCCGGCAAGCACTTCGCCCATGTAGATGTTGGCGTCAACGTCGCCTGGGTCGGTCCTGAGCGCCTTTTCAAAATATTCCACGGCGGCCTGCATGGCGCCGCGCCCTCGCGCTGAAAGCCCCAGCGCCACCAATCGGCCGGTCTCGGAGTTTTCGGGTTTGACGACTGCAGGCTGGAGATTTCCGTCTCCCGACGACAAACCAATAATGCCGAGCTTGGCCAACCATGCGATTGTACGTGGCACACGGAAGCGCAGCCCCTCATCAAATTGTTCAGCAAGGGAAAATACGTCCGATACACCGTGCTCCGCCAACAATGTCAGCAATTTTCGAACGTCCTCGGGCGACAGCATGATCGGCTGAGCAAAATCGTTCATGGATGCAGCGCACAGGACCTCCAGACGGGCCAGCGCCCGATCCGCCGGAAGCGCCAACTCGACCACGGCTTCGCCGTCGACGGTCGCGGTAGAATAACCGGCAAACAGCGCGAACGGGTCATCACGTAAAGGGTTCAATGGTCGGCCATCACTCGGCGGCGCGGATTCATCGGCGCGGCTCCGGACATGACCCAATTCACGCCACAAATCCTGGTAAGCATTGACGACCACCCGCCAATCGAAGTTGCGCAGCGCCCTCGCCCGTCCACTTTCCCCCATGCGCCGCCGAAGTTCTGGGTTTTCCACTAAGGCCGTTAGCGCTTCGGTGGCCTTGGCGACATCGACCGAAGTGCATTGGCTGACAACACCGCAGTAATGATTGTAGTTGCGGTCACGTGCTGCATCACCAACAAGATTATCGTTGGGTAACGTGAGATCGCCACCTGAACCCGGCAACGGCAACCAGGTCGGGATGGAAAAGCCGTCGATGCCGTCACGTATCGTATCGCGGTATCCATTCCAATCGGACACGACGCACGGCAGACCGGCAGCCATGGCCTCAATCGGCGTCAGACCGAAAGTTTCTTGAATGTTGTCGGACAGGGATATGAACGTATCAGAAGCGCACCACACATCTCGGCAGACATCAGGATCACGGCCATCCAGGAAAATGGCGTTCACCGACGGACAGAAATTACGCGCCCCATCACGGAACTCTCGCTCAATCCCCTCGTTCGGGAACCAGCCTGCTTGGATAAGATGTAAACGCTTGCCACTGCGCTGCGCCGCCTCTTCGAGCGCCGTATACATGGCCATCGGGTGCGCCTTGGCGTGGAAACTCAATCGGCCGAGATAGAGTGCCACGAAATCATCGGCACCGATCCCGAGCCCACGACGCACGCCATTGCGGACAGCCTCGGCGGCGTCTCCTTCCAAATATTGGCTGCAATCGACGCCCAGCGGAATCACCGGCATTTTCAGTTGCACACGGAACCTGCCGCCGCCGCGCTGGCTCAGATAGTCGGCATGGTTTTCCAACAGCCGGATCATCGCCGCCTTGGCGGCGCGCGAGGTGCAAATCACCGCATCCCACGGCTGCACCGGGCCGGTCAACAGCCCGGCTATACCATCCATAGCAGTGTCGGACGAGATGGTGTGATTGACGCCGCAAATGCTGTAGGCACGGGCACCGACCCCGCGCCGGCGCCAGGCATGGGTGCCGATGGCGGGGTCCGGCGTGTATAACGTGCGCGCGCTTTCCGGCAGTTTCGGCATGCCATCCGGCGTTACAACTGAACACGGCCTGCCCGTGCCGCCCAAAGCGGCGATGCGCCTGGCGAA
>JABIPG010000040.1 GCA_018698795.1 Rhodospirillaceae bacterium | reverse complement strand
GCCGCCCTGGTCATTATCGGCAACGAGGTGCTTTCAGGGCGCACCCGCGACGCCAACCTGCAGTATTTGGGCGAAAACCTGAACGCCATCGGCATCCGTTTGCTCGAAGTGCGCGTGATTCCGGATGTGGAGGCGACCATCGTCGCCAGCGTGAATCAATTGCGCGCCGAGTTCGACTATGTATTCACCACCGGCGGTATCGGTCCGACCCACGATGACATCACCGCCGCCTCTATCGCCAAGGCTTTCGGCGTCGAGGTGGTTCGTCACCCCGATGCCGAGCGCCTCGTGCGCTCCAATTATGCCACAGCCGAAGACGTGACGCCGGCGCGCCTGAAAATGGCCGATGTGCCGGCTGGTTCGGCGCTGCTGTCGAACCCGGTCAGCAAGTCGCCGGGCTTTCGGGTTGAGAACGTTTACGTGCTGCCGGGCGTGCCGCGCATCATGCAAGCCATGTTCGAGAGTTTCCGCCACGAATTGGCCGGTGGCACCCCGGTCAAATCGCGCGAGATCAACGCTTATCTGCCGGAAGGCAAAATGGGTGGTCCGCTGGAAGCCGTCCAGGCACAGTTTCCCGATGCCGATATCGGCAGCTATCCGTTTGTCCGCGAAGGGCGTTTCGGTGCGGCGCTGGTCATCCGCCACCCCGATCAGGGTGTTGTCGATGCGGCTGCCGTTCAGATTTACGCCATGGTCCGGGAACTTGGCGCCGAACCCATGGAAGATTGACACCCGACAAGGAGAACACAATGAGTATCGTACGTACCCACGGCTCGGCTGAAGGCCGAACGCGCGCAACCAAACACGGCGGCCTTGTTTATGCAGTGGCGACGGCGCCCGGCGCATCACCATCGATGGCCGAGCAAACCCGCCTGACCCTGGAGGCGCTCGAGAAAAATCTCGTAGACGGCGGCAGCGACAAAACCCGCATTGTTCAGGCGACGGTGTATCTCATGGACATGTCGAAAAAGGCCGAGATGGACGAGGTCTGGTGCGAATGGATCGGTGAACCTGAAAACTGGCCGCAGCGCGCCTGCGTCGGCGCCGAGCTGGCCGGCGACAATCTGGTTGAGATCGTCGTCGTGGCGGCGGCCAAATAGCTAACGCCGTGCGGGCGCGCGAAGCACCGCACAAACCGGTGATCCGGTTTTTGATGAAGCATTTGCTGTATGGCAGCATCGGCGCAACCGTCTTTTGCTGGGCCATTCTGCATTTTGACATGGGCGGCATCGGCACGCTGATTGGGCGTTCCGAATCGCCGCAGCTGTGGCAGTTCATGCTGTTTTTCGGCAATTGGGTGACATTTGGCGGCGTCGCCATGGCGGTGGCGATCATGCAACTGGGCGAAGACGTCGACAACGGGGCCAATCACCCATCAGATGCGCCGCCGGACTGATTAGCGCTCGTAGATGAACTCCGACACGTCGATGCGTTCCTGCCAGCCCTCGCGGTGCAGTTCGGGCATGTCGGTCTGTTCTTGCGGATAGCCGAGACACAGATAACCGACCAATTTCCAATGCTCGGGCACGTCCAGGGTCTGGCGCAATTCATCGGGATTGATGATCGAAATCCAGCCTAAGCCGATACCTTCCGCGCGCGCCGCCAGCCACAGTGTATTGATGGCACCGACGACGGAATAGGCCAGGGTTTCGGGCATGGTTTTGGCACCCAAGCCTTCACCGAGCCCTTTGTGCGGATCGACAAATACGGCTAGATGCACCGGTGCCTGGTCGAGGCCTTGCAGTTTCAGCGTGGCGTAAAGCTTGGCCCGCTCATTGGCATAGTCAGCTAACGCATCGGCGTTGCAGCGTTCGAAATTGGCACGGATTTCGGCTCGGCGTTTGGTATCGTCCACCTTGACGAAGCGCCACGGCTGGCTGTGTCCGACCGACGGCGCCAGCGCCGCGATTCGCAACAATTCATCGACTTTTGCGGGCTCGATGGCATCGGTACGGAAATGCCGCACATCCCGGCGCCAGCGGAACAATTGTTCGAGCTTGCCACGGAAAGTGGCGTCGAACAGGGGGGCTGCCGGGGAATGAGAAAACGGCTCAATCATAAAGCGACAATACCCTCTCAATCCGGCGCTTGCCAGCGCCGCCGCCCTTGCCTAGGTTCTGGCCCTATGTTTGCCGGTGTTCCTCGATGGTCTCCTGTGATCCCCCTGTGATCCCTTGTGACCCTCCTGTGCGGGCGTGGTGAAATTGGTAAACACAAGGGACTTAAAATCCCTCGGACTAGCGTCCTTGCCGGTTCAAGTCCGGCCGCCCGCACCACTAAACCGGATACGCCATCACTTTGGCCTTGGAAATCTCAAAGGCTAATCTGCATTAGGCTACCTTGGTTTGCCGCCCGGAGGGCGCGCGCGCAATCTCCATCCTGTCGAGCCACGAAAATTTTACCCAATCGGCGATTTTTAGAGCCTCGAAGCTGTGCTATGACTGAACCATTACCCGGAAAGGGGATGGCCAGAAACGGCCAAGAGAGGGCCAGGAGAAGGCCAGGAGAGGGCCTGGAGAGGGCAGGGCGTGGCGGAAAATTTCGCGGGCAAGACCTATGAGGTCCAGACATCGGACGGCGAGCGTTGGAGTGCGGCGGATATTCATGATTCCCGCACGCCGGCGCTTGAGCAGGCTGGGGAACTGCTGGGCGCGGGCCAGCACATGGGGGTCCGGGTTATTTCCGACAGCGATCGCGCCGGCACGGAAATCATCTTCGAGAAGATGTTGGACGGCGGGGAAAAGGTTATCCAGGTGGTGCCCATCGACGAGGCCGCCATGTGTGAGAACCTCGATGACCTTTACGGTTTTGATGCGCGGCGCACGGTCGGGCGGTTGCTGCGTGAATACCTCGATGAGCATAGCCTGACGGCGCTGGAATTGGCGTTCGACGCCATGCGCCTGATGTTGCTGGAGCGCGATGATCGGTTGTTTCCCATGGCCGTGCGGCGGGTCGCGGGGTTGCAGGCCAGAGATTTGGGGATCAAACCGGAAGAACGCGCCGATTGGATTTACCAAGCCTTTGAGGATGTGAAGACATACGCGCGCGAAACCGGTGCTGCGGATGAGTTGGCTGGCGTTATCAAAGATAAGGGGCTCGTGTCGGCACTGAGCCACGTGAATACATCATTGCCGGCAAATCAGCGGGCGCGGGCTTTGTGGTTTGCCTTGGCGCGTTACCTGCAAGGTGGTGGCGACTGGAACGCCAAGTTGGCATTGCTGGCGGCGCTTGGGGTCGATGATCCCGGTGAAGCCGCCCGGGCGTATTTGGACGAGGCCTTGGCGGAAGTTCTCGACGGCGCCGCCGCCGTAAAGGACCTTCTTGGTGGCCAGCGTGACCTCGGCAGCGCCAATCAAAGTCTCATCCGCTTGGCCGTGGGGCGCTGCCCGATTCCGAACAATCCGATTTCATGCATCGAAGCTGTGAACGACGTGCTGGGGCGCCTGGATCTGCCCGTCAGCCGTTCGGTAATTTATGAGCGTGTGGCGCGAGAAATCGGCTCGACCCGCGCGCTGACGCGCGAAGGCCAGGCGCGAGACCGCGACATGTTCGTCACTTTGGTGCGCGAACTGGTCGAGATCGCCGGGCTGGAGGGCGGACCGGCGGTGGCGCAGGCTGTGGTCCGCCGTGCACGTTTGGTGTTGGGCGATCACGAGGATTTGTCGTTGGCCGACGGAATCTCTCGAGTGCTTGACTTACTGCCGCACCGAGCCGTGCGGCTGGGCTTTTTGCTCGACCTGGCGGTTTCAGATCTAGGCGCCGAGAACCAAACCATGATATTCGGCCTCGTCGGTCGCATTGTACAACAGATGTCATCAATCAGCTCCTTTCTGCCGGCTGGAAGCAGCCCAGAGATGCTGCACGCCACTGTCGAGTCGCTAAAGAAACGCCTGACGTCGGAAGGGTTGCCCGAGTCGTGGCGTGAGGGTATCGCCGAGGCCTTGGACAGCGTCTCGGAGCGCAGCAAAACCAGCGCGCCCGTCAAGGCGGGCTTGGCCTATGCAACCGATGAAGAAACCCGTAGGATCATTGCCATGACACCAGACCACGATGCATATGCCGTCGGCGACACGTTGTTCGAGGAAGGCGAGCCCGGAGACCAAGCCTATTTGGTGAAGTCCGGCGAGGTCGAAATTGTGCGCAAGATCGGCAATGAAGAATTGGTGTTGGCCAGGCTCGGGCGCGGCGAGATTTTCGGCGAGATGTCGCTGATCGATAATCAGCCCCGCATGGCCACCGCGCGCATTTCCGAAGAAGCTGAACTAGCCGTTATTACCCGCGAGAACATCGAATCGCGACTGGACCGCGTGGCGCAATCCGACATGGTAATCCGGCGTTTGATTGATGTGTTTGTAACTCGTATTCGCGGCGAGGCACGCCTACACGAATAAGCGGTCATTTCTGGCTCAATCAACGCCCCCTCATGGCCCCCTCATGGCCCCCAGGGAAAAGCATCGCGTGGCGGCAGGTTGCCGTCGGCGGGAAGCCCCTCGGCTGCGCTGATCGCCTCGGCGATGCGTAGGCCTTCGTTCCATTTGACCATGCGCTCCGAGCGGCTGAACGAGCCGACTTTCAGCTGCTTGATGCCCCAGCCAACGCCCAGGTGCACGATGGTGGCGTCTTCCGTTTCGCCGGACCGCGCCGACACAATGGCACCGTAGCCGCACGCCCGCGCCGCTTCCAGAGCGGCTTGGGTTTCGGTCATGGTGCCGGCTTGGTTCGGCTTGATCAGTACGGCGTTGCAGGCTTTGCGTTTCGCTG
>JABIPG010000079.1 GCA_018698795.1 Rhodospirillaceae bacterium | reverse complement strand
TTCATGAAGATGACGATCAAGGCGAAGACGCAATAGAAGATCGCCATGAACGGTACGATCTTTTCCGTCACCCGGGCGATAGATTTGATGCCGCCGACGATGACCATGAAGACGACGCCCGCCATGACCAGGCCAACAAGCCAGCCGAGGCCGTCGAACAGGCCGCCGGTGACATTGTTCAATTGCACATAGGCTTGGTTCGATTGGAACATGTTGCCGATACCCAAGGCGCCGATGAAGATGCCGATGGCGTAAAAAGCACCGACGAACTTGCCGAAACCCTCCATGCCGCGCTCACCAAAGCCCTTGCGTAAATAGTACATGGGCCCACCGGAGACCGATCCGTCTTCGTTTTCGTTTCGGTATTTCACGCCTAGCGTACATTCCACGAACTTGGTCGACATGCCGAGGAAGCCGGCCACAATCAACCAAAACGTCGCACCGGGGCCTCCGACAGTGACGGCGACGGCGACGCCGCCGATGTTACCGATGCCGACCGTACCGGAAACGGCGGTGGCCAACGCCTGAAAGTGCGAGACTTCACCGGCATCATCGGGGTTGGCGTAATCGCCGCGCACCAGTTCGATGGCGTGCTTAAAACCCCAGATATTGACGAAACCCATGCGGAAGGTGAAGAAAACGGCGCCGACGACCAACCACAACACCACTACGGGCAGTTGCGCGCCGAACACCGGAATTTTGAAAAACACCAACGCGCCGACGGCTTTCGCAATGGGCGCCGTCGCCGTGTTGATCATATCATCGAAGCCGGCGGCGATGGCCGCCTCAGGAATTAACGTTGCCACCGCGAGAACCGCCAACGCCAGGCCCGCCGAAGTCAATTTGCTAAACTGTTTCATTGTGAACTCCCCCCCGAACTCACGGCACCACGGTCACGGGGACCGCGGAAATCTGAATGAGTGAAGACACGACGCTGCCGAAAAACAGCGCACCTGCCGTCGATTGACCCTTGCGACCGATGAAGATTTGTAATGCGCCTTGTTCCTTGGCAATTTCGGCCAAGGTTTCGGCGGGATGGCCGTGACGGACCACCGCCTCGCTTTTGATGCCGGCGGCTCTGGCTTTATCCGCCGCCGGATCAAGGATCGCGACTTTTGCGCGGTCCAGTTCTTCTTCACGCCGCTTATGGCGTTCCGCCAATTCGTCAGGCGTATGAAACGAAAACGGCGACCATTCGATGATATGAACCAAGGTAAGCGATACCCCCGATGCGCCGGCAAGCGACATCGCGGCATCAATTGCGCGGTCGCTGCCGGGACTGGCATCGATGGCGACAACAATGTTTCCAGACATATTTGAACCCTCTCCATTTGCCGCGATGACACGGTCGGGCTTTCGCCAATTCAATGATGCCAAAAAGGATGGCCCCCGACACCCTGGGTCGACGCGACGTTGGCAACCCGGAGCGATGACATGCTAAGGAACAATATTGAGTGCGGCATACACCCAAAACCGAACAATCTTTGATACCAGTTGAGCTCACCGTGAGAAATTTATGGTGCCAGATGGCCGCCAAATAGCGGCGATTGTCGCCAAACGCAAAACAGCGTTTGCCTCCACGCCCCTAAGTTGATGCCAGCGAGACGGTCAGCTCCTGGCTATCAGCCGGAGAGAACCATATCGCAGGTTTCCATCCGGTGCTGAAGGTGGTGCCGACATGCTATAGTCCGCTTCATGCAGTCCGCCATTCTCTCCAACCTCATCGCCAACGACGATGGATCATGCGATGCGAAATCCCCTTAAGGCCGCAATGCGAGTTCTCGTCTATATTCTGCTTGCCTTCGTTTTGGGGTTTGTCGTGATGACGTTTCAATGAGCTGGCGCTATCCATTTGACGGCTCAGTCGTCGAACAATCCCGAGATTTCCTTGAACGTTGCTGCGCTGCCGGCATACGAAAAGGTCCCCTCCTCCGCGATCTCCTGCGCGCCGCGAAGGGCGGCGGCGAAGGCGGTGCGGAACAGATTGGAGCCGACGCTGATGCGTTTGACGCCAAGCTCGGCCAGATCGGTGACGGAGAGGTTCATGCCCGGTAGGCCGGCGATGACATTCACGGGGCGGTCAACCGAGGTGACGATGACCCGGATATCCTCCGCCGTTCGGGGGCCCGGTGCATAGAGCACATCGGCGCCGGCATCTTGGTAGGCTTGCAGGCGTTTGATCGTATCGGCCAGGTCGGGCCGGCCGTGTAGGTAATTTTCAGCCCGGCCCGTGAGCACGAATGGCCGACCTAAGTTGCGCACCGCTTCGGCGGCAGCGGCGACCCGTTCGGCGGCAACCGGCAAATCGTAAATCGGCGCGCCGCCGTAAACACCGGGGCCATAGACATTGACGTCCTCAATCGAGCATCCGGCGATGCCGGTTGCGGCAAGGCGGTGAATGTTTTCGGCGACGCCCTCGGGCGTTTCGGCGTAGCCGCTTTCAGTGTCGGCGTTGACCGGCAGGTCCGTCGCCTCAGCGATCAGGCGGCAATGGGCGAGAACATCGTCGAGGGTCGCCGTCCCCTCCTTTCGGCCCTCGGCGAAATCAAAACCGGCGCTGGTGGTCGCGAGCGCCTTGAAGCCGAGCGATTTGAGCATACGTGCTGAGCCGCGATCCCACGGGTTGGGGATGACAAACGTCCCCTCCTCGTCGTGCAACTTATGGAATGCAGTTGCGATGGCGGCGATGTCGTTGGGCATGGGGAAATCCAGCATCGATAAGTTGAGGGTTACCTATACCAGCACAGTTTCAATATCGACGGAAGCCTGCTCCGCGTCTCGTGCGTATGAAAAGTGTCGGTGCCACCGAACATTGATCATTGATTTTGGTTAAGTTTGGTCGCCGAAAATATGACCTCGTGTATTGCATGTAGTTCCGAGAATGCCTGAAGAGCATGCGGTACACGCTACCAACGCAAGGAGAGTTTCATGGGACGGACGCTAATGGCGGCGCTTGCCGCTGCACTCACATTGCTGGCTTTTTCCGGCAATTCTTACGCTCAAGGAAAACACAAGGAAGACCACACCAAAGGACAAGTGCCATTCGGGCCGGCAGAAAAGATGCCGCTAGAACAACCAGGTGCGAAGCCTGGGGTGCCGGTGATGTCGGCGCGAGAGTTCGACGCCGCTAAGGAGATTTACTTTCAACGTTGCGCCGGATGTCACGGGGTATTGCGCAAGGGTGCCACGGGCAAACCCCTGACCCCTGATATCACACGTGAAAACGGCTACGAGCATCTGAAAAACTTCATCACCTATGGGTCTCCCGCCGGGATGCCCAATTGGGGCACGTCGGGAGAACTGTCGGAAGATAAGATCGACCTGATGGTGCGCTTCATCATGCAAGATGTTCCGACACCGCCGGAGTTCGGCCTCAAGGAGATGAAAGCGACCTGGAAGGTGCACGTCCCGGTCGACAAACGACCGACCCGTCAGATGAATAACTGGGACCTCGGCAATCTGTTTTCGGTGACATTGCGCGACAGCGGCGAGGTGGCGCTTATTGACGGCGGTACTTACGATATCAAGCAAATCGTCAAGACCGGCTATGCCGTCCATATTTCGCGTATTTCCGCTTCGGGGCGATATCTGTTCACGACGGGACGTGACGCCAAGATCAATCTGATTGATTTATGGATGGATCCGCCGACCACGGTCGCCGAGATTGATACCGGGATCGAAGCCCGTTCGGTGGAGACGTCTAAGTTCAAGGGCTGGGAAGACAAATACGCGATTTCCGGTACCTATTGGCCGCCACAGTTCGTGATCATGGATGGCGCCACGTTGGAGCCGTTAAAGATTGTCGGTACGCGCGGCATGGTCGTCGGCACACAGGAATACCACCCCGAACCCCGCGTGGCGGCGATTGTTGCGTCGCATTATCGGCCTGAGTTCGTCGTCAACGTCAAGGAAACGGGCAAGGTGTTACTGGTCAACTATACCGATCTGAAAAACCTGGCGATTACTGAGATCGAAGCGGCACGCTTTCTGCACGATGGCGGATTTGACTCCACGGGCCGGTATTTCATGGTTGCGGCGAATGCGTCGAACAAAGTTGCCATTGTCGATACCAAGGAAGGAAAGCTCGCCGGCTTGGTGGAAACCGGGCCGACGCCGCATCCGGGCCGTGGCGCGAATTTCGTGCATCCCAAGTTCGGGCCCGTCTGGGCGACCAGTCATCTCGGTGATGAAACCGTGGCGCTGATCGGTACAGACCCCGAGAAACACCCGCAGTACGCCTGGAAACTGGTTCAGTCACTTGAGGGCCAGGGCGGCGGATCGCTGTTCATCAAAACTCACCCGAAATCCACCAACCTTTATGTCGATACGCCGCTCAATCCCGACCCGGAACTCTCACAATCCGTCGCGGTCTTCGATATCCGAAACATGGATAAGCCCTATGCCGTGCTGCCCATCGCAGAATGGTCAGGCCTGAAGGTTGGCGCGCGCCGGGTTGTGCAGGGTGAATTCAACAAAGCCGGAACGGAAATATGGTTCTCCGTTTGGAATGCCAAGAATGAGCCGTCAGCATTGGTCGTGGTCGATGACAAAACATTAAAGCTGAAGAAAGTCATCACCGACAAGCGCCTGATTACGCCGACAGGTAAGTTCAACCTTCATAACACCCAGCACGACGTCTATTAAAAGCTGCCTGACTGCTATTGCCTCCACCTCTTCTCCTCTCGGCCATGCGCGGCCGGAGGAGAAGTTTTCTGCATCGTTATCGATCGTTCTCCAGGCGCCGGATCAACGCGCAAAGCGTTTCCATTCCGCGACGGATGTCGTCGGGCTGACAGGTCGAGAACGATAGTCTGAGCGTGTTTTCGCCGCCGCCGTGGGCATGGAAAGCCGTGCCCGGCACGAAGGCGATTTTTTCTTCCGTGATGGCGGCTTGCAAAAGATCGCGTGCGTCGACGCCTGTCGGCAATGTGAGCCAGACGAACATGCCGCCTTTCGGCGTGGTGAAGTGGGCATCGTTGGGCAGGTGTTGGCGCAGGGTTTCGACCAAAATGTCGCGGCGCTCGCCATAAATGCTGCGCAGCATGGCCACGTGATCGTTCAGGATCGTAGTCGCTAGGTCATGCGTCAGCATTTGGTTGAGGCTGGAGGTGTTCAGATCATCCGCCTGCTTAAGCACGATGAGTTTTTCCATAATCGGCAACGGCGCGATCACCCATCCGATGCGCAATGCCGGCATCAAGGTTTTCGACGCCGTGCCCAACTGCACGACAAGCCCCTTCTCACGCCAAGACCCAGCCGAGCACTCTGAACTGCGCAGGCGTGCTTCCATCTGCAGCAGCGAGGGCGGCGGCGGAGCATCGTAGTAGAGATCGCGGT
>JABIPG010000073.1 GCA_018698795.1 Rhodospirillaceae bacterium | reverse complement strand
GCCGAGGAAACCGGCGAACCGGCAGAGCTGCGGCGCGGCGACGGTCAGCTTGTGCAGCGCATCCCTTCGCAGCAAGATGGCCGCCGCACGCTGCGCGATAGCGGTAAACGAGTAGCACGACACATCAAGTGTGCGCAGGAAGTTATCGCGGCTGGTGTCTACGTAGCGGCCCTTCAGCTCTTCCTTGTCGGAATAGGCGATGGCATGAACAACGAAATCCAGTCCGCCCCATGCCGTTCGCAAGCCGTCAAACACCGCATCTACACTGCCGCCGTCCTCAACATCACAAGGCATGACAAGATCGGACTGCACGGTTTCGGCCAACGGCCGCACGCGGCGCTCCAATGCCTCGCCCTGATAGGTGAAGGCGAGATCCGCGCCGTGCTGAGACAATGTGCGCGCAATACCCCAGGCGATGGAGTTGCGATTGGCCACGCCCATGATCAATCCACGCTTGCCCGCCATCAGCGCGCCGGGTGCGGGCGAATCCCAGTCGTCTTCCGATACGTCTTGCGGATTCTGTGCGTTTGACTCGTTCATATGCGCCGCCTAGGCATCTGTTCGGCTGAAAGCCAGCGAAGCATTTGTGCCGCCAAAACCGAAGCTGTTGGATAGCACGCAATTCAACCCGGCATTATCGACACGGCTAGTGACGATATTGGCATCTCCCGCTGCAGGATCGAGATTTTCGACATTTGCTGAGGCGGCAACGAAATCGTTGTCGAGCATGATCAACGAATAAATCGCCTCGTGCGCGCCGGTCGCGCCCTGCGAATGCCCAGTGAGCGATTTGGTCGATGCAATCATTGGCCGATGCGCACCGAAGACCTGCTGCACGGAATTGAGCTCAACCATGTCGCCGGCAGGCGTCGAGGTTCCGTGCGCGTTGATGTAATCAACGGCCGTGTTGCCTAGGCCCTGCGTCGCGATGCGCATACAGCGCATACCGCCTTCGCCCGATGGAGCCACCATATCGACACCATCCGAGGTGGCGCCGTAGCCGACAACCTCGGCATAAATCTTGGCCCCACGCGCCTTAGCGTGCTCCAGCTCTTCGAGCACCACGACACCGGCGCCTCCGGCGATGACAAAGCCATCGCGGTCTGCATCAAACGGTCGGGACGCTCGGTCCGGTGTATCGTTGTACTTAGAACTTAGCGCGCCCATGGCATCGAACAGGACACTCAAGCTCCAATCGACCTCTTCGCCGCCGCCGGCAAACACCACGTCTTGTTTGCCCCACTGGATCAGTTCAGTGCCATTGCCAATGCAATGCGCGCTGGTGGCGCAAGCCGACGATATGGAATAACTGAGCCCGCGCATGTGAAAAGCCGTCGAGAGATTGGCAGAATTGGTCGAGCACATGGCTTTCGGCACCGCATAGGGGCCGACCCGCTTGGCCCCCCTATCACGCGCCGTATCCGCCGCCCCGACCAGAGCTGAGGTTGATGGCCCGCCCGACCCCATGACCAAGCCGGTGCGCTCATTGGTGACCTCTGCATTTTCGAGGCCGGCGTCGGCAATGGCTTCGCACATGGCAACATAATTGTAGGCGGCGCCTTCACCCATGAAACGCCGGAGCTTGCGATCAATCAAATCGCTCATATCGATGTTAGGCTTGCCGTGAACGTGCGAGCGAAATCCGCGTTCGGCGTACTCCTCGCAAAAGGAGATTCCAGACCTGCCTTCACGTAGACTATCGGTCACTTCCGCTACGTTATTGCCGATGGGGGACACAATCCCCATGCCGGTTACTACAACCCGTCTCATGATTGCCTCTTCATCGATCAAGTCGATTTGTTATTCACTTTCGCCGAACAATGTCACCTTAAGCCCCTCAGCTTCGTAGGCAACTTCTCCGTCCACTAACATGGTGCCATTGGCGATGCCAAGCGTAATCTGTCGGTTCATTACCCGCTTAATATCGATATTGTACGTCACCAACTTGGCTTCCGGCTGCACCTGGCCGGTAAATTTCACGTTGCCGACCCCAAGCGCGCGACCGCGCCCTGGCGCGCCGGTCCAGCCCAGATAAAACCCGACCAATTGCCACAAGGCGTCCAGCCCCAGGCAGCCCGGCATCACGGGATCGCCCTGAAAATGACAATCGAAAAACCAAAGCGCAGGTGTGATGTCGAATTCCGCCGTTATATGCCCTTTGTCAAAGGCGCCGCCGGTATCGGCAATTGAGGTGATGCGGTCAAACATCAACATTGGCGGCAGCGGCAATTGCGCATTCCCGGGGCCGAATAATTCACCTCGTCCACATGCCAGGAGGTCGTCCCGGCTATAACTGTTTTTTTGATCCGCCAACCTGCTCGCCTTCCCCTTTTTCATCGTCGCACCACCCAGCACGCAACAACCATATGGGCATTTATAGCCCAGCCTCTCGCCGGTTAACATAGCCGACTTAAAAAAATCGGCGGCGCTCAAGAAAGCGCCGCCGAGATCTTTTCAAAACCCTTTCAGGTTCGAAACTTTTGAAAGCTTGGCCTTAGTCTCGTCGGCCCTGGGACTTCACTTCGTCGGTGATGTCCGCGCCGGTTTCTTGATCAACGACCTTCATGGACAACTTTACTTTGCCGCGATCGTCGATGCCGATGAGCTTAACCTTAACTTCTTCGCCTTCATTGACCACGTCGGTGACCTTGCCCACACGTTCCGGCTTCAGCTCGGAAATGTGGACTAGACCGTCTTTGGCGCCCATGAAGTTCACGAAAGCACCGAAATCAACAACCTTAACCACCTTGCCGGTGTAGATTTTGTTGAGAACCGGCTCTTCGGTCAGACCTTCAATCCAATCGATGGCAGCGCGCATGGCGCTTTCGTCGACTGCAGCAACCTTAACCGTACCATCGTCATCGATGTCGATCTTGGCACCAGTGGTTTCGCAGATTTCACGGATCATCTTGCCACCGGGCCCGATGATATCGCGAATCTTGTCTTTGTTGACCGTCAAAGTCTCGATGCGAGGCGCATGCGAACTCACGCCTTCACGAGACTTGGTCAGGCCTTTGGCCATCTCGTCCAAGATGTGCAAGCGACCATCACGCGCCTGGTCGAGGGCAATTTTCATGATTTCCTCGGTGATCGAGGTAATCTTGATGTCCATTTGCAGAGATGTAATGCCATCGGCACTACCGGCGACCTTGAAGTCCATGTCGCCCAGGTGATCTTCGTCACCCAGGATATCGGACAAAACGGCGTAGCCGTCATCTTCCTTGATCAGGCCCATGGCGATACCCGCCACCGGCTTGGTCAACGGCACGCCAGCATCCATCATCGCCAACGAAGAGCCGCAAACCGACGCCATAGACGAAGAGCCGTTGGACTCGGTGATTTCTGAAACCACACGCACGGTGTAGGGGAAATCGACCTTCGACGGCATCAGTGGGTGCACGGCCCGCCAAGCCAGTTTGCCGTGACCGACTTCGCGCCGGCCCGTGAAACCAACACGGCCCGCTTCACCGACCGAATAGGGCGGGAAGTTGTAGTGCAGCAAAAAGTGCTGGCGGTAGTCCTCGGCCAGGCCATCAATGATCTGCTCGTCTTGGCCGGTGCCCAAGGTAGCGGTTACCAAAGCCTGTGTTTCGCCGCGGGTGAACAGTGCCGAGCCATGGGTGCGGGGCAATACGCCCACTTCCACGGCGATCGGGCGGACATCGGAGGTGGTACGGCCATCAATACGCTGTTTGGTATCGATAATGCCGCGCCGGACGATGTCCTGTTCGACCGACTTGAAAATGTCGCCGAGAATAGCGCCGACCAGAGCTTGGTCTTGGCTGTCGTCACCCTCCAAGGCTGCGGTCACTTCCTTTTTGACGGCAGAGACTTTATCCTGGCGGGTGAGTTTGATGGTCTCGGTGTAGGCGTCACGCAGGCCAGCATCCGCCAGTTCACGCACTTTGGCGGTCAACTCGTCCTTGCCGGCCGGAGCCGACGGCAATTCCATGGGCTCTTTAGCACAGGCCTGGGCCAGTTCGATAATCGCGTCGATCACCGGCTGGAATTCCTTGTGGCCAAATGCCACGGCGCCCAGCATGATTTCTTCCGAAAGCTCAGAGGCTTCGGATTCAACCATCAAAACGCCCTCGCGGGTACCGGCTACGACCAGGTCGAGGATGGTATCGGGCATAATGTCGAGCGGCGGGTTAAGCACATATTCGCCATCGATATAGCCAACGCGGCAACCGCCAATGGGGCCGCGGAACGGCAGGCCCGAAATGGTCAGCGCAGCAGAGGCGCCGATCAGGGCAGGGATATCCGGGTCATTTTCGAGATCGTGCGACAGCACGGTCAAGATGACCTGGGTTTCGTGTTTGAAGCCTTTAACGAACAGCGGGCGAATGGGCCGATCGATCAGGCGCGATGTCAGGGTTTCTTT
>JABIPG010000042.1 GCA_018698795.1 Rhodospirillaceae bacterium | reverse complement strand
TAGACTAGCAAAAATATAAATCGATGATGATCCGATATTCTCCTCTTGGATGGATCGTTCATACCAAGGCCGCACCCTCGGATCATATGATGTGCGCCTGTCGATTTCATTTGCGTCTTGTCGCTGATTGTTGATGTCGAAGAATCCCCAAGCCTGATCGCGTTCACTGCTCCCGGACACCGGGCCGATATACCTGGTTGCAGATGTCGAACCGTTTGGAAACTTTGTCACCCTTCGCAATGATCCGTTCGGTCTCTTGAGGTTTATCGCTTGAACGAAACTCCCGTCTGAAAAACCAATGTAGAGCGAGTATGTCAGAGGCACTTTGTCAGCGTACAACCGCAAGAGTTCGGAAATTCTTTCGGGAGAATTGGTGGATAAAAGGCTTGCAGGCAACTCCGAGATCGCCTCGACAAGCAATCTAGAGGTCAGGAGTAACTTGCCCACGTTTTCTGTCGTGAGACGTTCAGTCTTAACAATCAGCTCGGACGCCGTTTGCTCAGCAGCGCTAAGGCCTTGCCGATAATTGGAATAACTAACGGCACCGACAACGATTAAAATTATCGCGATAAAAGATGTAACTACCGTTGGTCGCAAACGCAGCATTGCACAGTATCCAGCTATTTGACTTCAAATACGTCTATGAGGAATGTAAATACGACTCGCGGGTTTAGCGACAACTTTCGGAGATGGTGCCAACCAAGTCTGATTTCGCTTAGCTCTCAGCACCGGAAAGAGATCGATATTAGAAATCCGGACAGGGCGTCGCCTAACGAAGATGAAAACTAAGAGCGAGAAAGTTATCCTTCTGCAGCGATTTTCTTTAACAATCCTTTTCCTGCTGCCGAGGTCATGGTTTGGTGAAGAAATCACTTTGAGGTTTTCCACCAACGGCCTGCTGTCGGTTTGTACAACTTTTGACACTACTTGCGCCGATGATTGCGCCCAGGGCATTTCCATCGAAGAACTACGTGGTGGCCCATAGGTTCATAGCTGCCCCGTGATCTCTTATCTCAGTTTTGAGGTAGGCTCAGAATATCGAATTCCATATACGGATTTCGAGTTTTATGGAAAATTGCAAAGGTCTGCTCTGGGTCACAAGCCGCCGTCAAAAGCAGTTCATCCCAATCTCCGCTTTTGGCCATTGCCGACTCTCCGGTTAACGGATTGTTCGTCGGGCCAGTACGAGATTGTCCAATACCAGATTGGGCGACCAAATGAATTTGGCGTCGTTTCGCCGGTCATCAAAAATGGCGGAGAAATTTGTGTACGCACGCTTGTTGTCGACGCCGACGGTATTGTTGGAAAACGTCGTCGCTTGGGGCCAGGTGCTGTCGTCGAAGGTTTTGGCCGCCCAGTTCTCGGGCACACGCCAATGTGCCGCATAGAGGAGCTGGGCATTCTCGCGATCAGGCGACGAACAGCCGCGACTATCGCGCATTCCACCGTTGACCTTGAGGCAATTTCGGCTTTGCAGCGGCGCGATGTAATAGGTCTGGACCCGCCAACCCGCGTCGGTGATAGCGACGGTATCGCCATTGGCATCCTTGATGACTGCCACGAACCCGCCGTCTCCCGGATGGTGCGATGCGCCCCATCCCTGTTCAGTGCCGACGCCTAAACTCTCCTCCCAATCCACTAACATGGCAGCGACCGTAAACGGGCGGCTGGCCGTGAACCTGATGACATTGGAGTTGAAAGGCGTAAACGGCACGGGGTCAACAGCCAGACGTTTGCCGTTCACATAAAATTCGAAATAATTGTCGGCAAAAACGTATGCCGTGAAGGTTTCTTCGCCACCCGCATGAGTTCTGACCGGGATGGCGGAGAGATCGATATCCTCGGGGCCGCGGTATCGTTTTCCGCTGCAATCGTTGTAGAGGTCATCGGCAAACAAGGCGGTGGAAAAATGCACGGGGCCAGGTACCGTCCATTGGCTGCCGTCTTCGGCGCTAACGGTTCCAATTGCAGAGGGTCTCGATCTATAGCCCTGGCATTCCATAAGTGCTGTATTGTCAGCCCGGCCTGGGCCTTGGGTAAAGGTTACTCGATCTTGCGCTAGAGCTGTGTCTCCAGGGATTAGACCCTTAAAGAACAAGCATAGGGAGGCCAACAACCCGATCATCAGTATCCGCGACATATCCATAGCCGGTAGCTTACGACGACGTTTCAGATTCTCAAATAGCCCTCATTCCATCGCTTTGCCACGCTACCGGACCCATGATAGTTTTCCTCCACCATCAGAGAGGAATTATTGACATGTCCGATTATCAGGGCCCACTGAGCCGTTTTACCGTTCTCGACCTTACCCGCGTACGCTCCGGCCCCACCGCCGTGCGTCACTTGGCCGATTGGGGCGCCAATGTGATCAAGGTCGAGGCACCTGCGGCGGTCGATAAGTCCAAGGGCATGGGCGGGTCGCGCAACGGCCCCGATTACCAGAATATCCACCGCAACAAACGCTCGCTGTCGCTGAATTTGAAAGAGGCCGAAGGCCTGGAGATTTTCAAGAAGCTGGTGGCGGATGCCGATGTGGTGGTCGAAAACTATCGTCCCGACGTGAAAGCGCGGCTTGGGGTCGATTACGAAAGTTTGAAGGCGGCTAACCCGAAGATCATTTTGGCCTCCATCTCCGGCTTTGGCCAGGACGGGCCTTATGCGCGGCGACCCGGTTTTGACCAGATCGCCCAGGGCATGGGCGGGCTGATGTCGATCACCGGTCAACCCGGTCAGGGCCCAATGCGCGTTGGTATTCCGATCGCGGATTTGTCGTCCGGCAACTACGCCACCATCGCCATCTTGATTGCACTGTTGGAGCGCGAGGCCTCGGGCGAAGGGCAGTGGGTGCATACCTCGTTGCTGGAAGCCATGATCGCGATGCTGGATTTCCAGGCGGCGCGCTCGCTGGTTGCAGGTGACGTGCCGCAACAGGCCGGCAACGATCATCCGACCTCAATCCCGACCGGTGTGTTCAAAACCAAGGACGGACACATGAACATTGCGGCTGCTGGTGACGTTATGTGGGACCGGCTTTGCGAGGTGTTGGACGCGCCCGACATGCACGACCACCCGGATTTTTGCAACGGCGCGCAGCGTTCTATCAACCGCAATGGCGTGAACGCAGCCATCGAGACATACACCATCGACAAAACCTCCGGCGAATGGATTGAGATCATGACCGAGGCGGGCGTGCCGTGCGGGCCGATCTACGATATCGGAGAAATGTTCGCCGACCCGCAGGTCGAGCACATCGGCATCAAGCACCCGGTTGAACACCCGGAACTGGGAGCCATGAATCTGGTCGGCCAGGCCATCAACATGAACCGCTACCAGCCGCGCACCGGCATGCCGACGCCCGATACCGGTCAGCATACGGACGAGGTGCTTAGCGCTATCGGCTTCGATGCGGCAGCCATCAACGATTTGAAATCGCGGGGGATCGTTTGATTTTTGCCATTGATTCTTGTCAATGACTAAGGAAATAAGCCATAGTACCTAAGTATTATGGTGCGAGTTGAGTACAAAAACCGGGTTCTCCTGGATACGGGTTCGAAACCGTCGGCGCAAAAGCGGCTGAGCAGTGCCATGCAGGCTGTTGGTCAGGCGCTCGCCAACCAACAAGCGGAACTGGCGGCATTCAAGGCGAAAATGGCGGAACTTCGGGGTGCCGTGAAGGATATTCACGACAATGTTGACGATTATGCCGACAGTGTTGAAAAGATAGATATTGACGGCCTTAAGGAGACTGCGCGTAAACTCCGTGACGATGCAGACGATACCTGAACTTTTCCGCGCCGCCGCCGAGGCCGGCGTTTCCATCCAAACAGATGAACACAGCGTCACTGCCGTTGATCTCGAGCGGCAGTCCCGCGCGTTGGCGGCGTCGCTTCGGGCATTGGGCGTAGAGCCCGGCGACCGGGTCGCGGCATGGCTGCCGAATTTGCCGCAATATCTGAGCTTGTACGCGGCGGTCACACGCCTTGGCGCCATTCTGGTGGCGGTCAACAACCGTTTCGGTGCGGCGGAGGTGGCGGATATCGTTGGGCGGTCGGAAAGCAAGGTCTTGGTGGTGGCGTCCGAGGTGCGCGGTATCGACTATGTGGCGACACTACGCGCCATTGATGCGGCGGCTGTGCCGGCGCTTCGGCACTTGATCCTGATTGCTGATGGGGCTGAGACGATTTGGCCGCATGTGGGGGCGGTGACGTTCGCCAGTTTAACCGATGCAGCCCCTTTGGATGATGACTGCGCCGGGCCCGATACGCTTTCCAACATTTTCACGACGTCGGGCACCACGGCGGCGCCCAAATTCGCCGCCCATGCCCATGCCGGTGTCGTCGGCCATGCGTTGGACGTGGTGGACGTGCTGGAGATGCGTGCGCCTGGGACCGTCAGCCTGCAACTGTTGCCATTTTGCGGCGTGTTCGGGTTCGTGCAGGTGATCGCGGCGCTGGCGGCCGGGGTTAAGATGGTCATGCCGTCGGGCTTTGATGCGCGCGAGGCGGCGCATCTGGTGATCGAACACAAGGCGACGCATTTGCTGGCCACGGACGACATGATCCACCGCATGATCGGGCCCGGCTGCGAAGAGGCGCGATCAGATACGCCGTTCCCACACCTCAAGGCCTGCGCGTTTGCGTTGTTCAATACCTACCTCACGGATCTACCTGCCCGGGCCGAGGCGCACGGGATTCCCATGCTGGCGCCGTTTGGCATGAGTGAGGTTTTCTCCGTGTTCGCCATCCGCCGCCATCATCAACCCATGATCGATCGCCATCGCGCCGGCGGCACGTTGGTCAACCCCCGGGCCCGTGTCCGCGCCCGCAACCCCGAGACCGGCGAGATATTGCCCGACTTTGAGGCTGGCGAGTTGGAGCTGTACAGCCCGCACCTGTTCCGTGAATACTTCGGCAATAGCACGGCTACCCAAGCCGCCATGACCGACGATGGATATCTGAAAACCGGCGATGTGGGCTATACCGAGCCCGGCAACGCCTTCACGTACCTGCAGCGCGGCAACGACACACTCCGGCTCAGCGGATTTTTGGTCAGTCCCGCCGAGATCGAGACCGCCGTCATGGCCGCACCCGGCGTCGCCGATGCGCAGGTGGTGGCGGTTGGTACGGCTGGCGGCAACCGCCCTGTGGCCTTCGTGATCGAGCAGGCGGGCGCCGAAGTTGATGAGCAAGTGGTGATTGCCGCTGTCGGTGAAACCTTGCCCAAGTTCAAGACACCGGTGCGGGTAATCAGCGTTGATGCTTTCCCGGTCACCGACGGCGCTAACGGCACTAAAATTCAGCGCACCAAGCTGCGCGAGATGGCCCAAGCGGCGTTGGCAGGTGGGAGATAAACAATTAGGGCGCACCCGGTTCTCGGCTGCGCCCTAATCTCGTATTTTGGTGGTCGGCGTGTTTTACGGAGCGCCTAGGCCCAATTGTTTCGCCATGGCTGCCATGTCGTAGATGATCATTTCCTCGGTCAGTTTGTCGCCTTTGGCTTTCGCGACGGTGACCATTTTCATGGTGTATTTCTTGCCGTTCGGCGGGATCACGATATCGGTCCCGGGCAAGTGCCAAGGCTGCGTGAAAGTGCCGCCGTTCTGGTGCACGGCACAGACGTAATCGCCTTGGCCGATCAGCGTCACATAGGGCTGCTCGATCTTATGATCGGGGAAGGCGTTGACGAAGCTTTGCACCACCTTCAAGTGATCGGGCCGATTGGTGGTCGGCGCCGGGGCATCGGGGCTGGTGACGACCACGTCATGGGAGTGGACGTCTTCAAAACCCTTCCAATCGCGCGCGTTCATGGAGACGTCAGCTTTCGTCATCAGTGAAAGATTGTATTTCACGCGTGCCTCTTCGGCTTTGTATTTGGCCAGTTCGGCGCTGAGCGTTTCTATTTTGTTTTGCAGTTGCTCGACGGTCGGGTTTGCCGCCATCGCTGGCGCCATCATCAGCGCCATCAGAACAAAGGATGAGAGGGACAAGGTCAGTTGCTTTTTCATGGTGATCTCCTGTTTTTTTGGCGAGGGGGGTTAAGCGGCCTGATGGAAGTCGATTGTTAATCCATCGTGCTCCGCCGTGAGCGAATCCACATACAATTGAGCAACGTCGGCGACTAGTACACCGCCTCGGCCCCAGCCCATTTTCTCCATGGTTTCGCGCACCGCGGGCGGGCTGACGACGCTAATGTGTTGGTCGCGTGGCATGTCCAGCGCAGCAGCGCGCACGAAGCCCTCTAACCCCGCGTTCAATGTGGTCAACAGGACCGATGCGGGATTGGGCTGAACCGCGAGGATGCCGCTGGTCAGCGTAAAGAAACCGCCATCATTGACATAATCGCGCCCCAGCCGGACCAAGTTGATCTGGCCCATCAGCTTATTGCCGAGGCCGAAAGCGAAGTCGTCGTCCGACAGCTGATCGAGCGGCCCGAATTTGCCGGACCCGGCGGTGCTGATGACGGCATCCACCTTGCCGACGGTTTCAAACATCCGGCCAATGGATTGTGGGTCGCTAAGATCGACTTTAACGTCACCGTTTCGCGATGCGGTGATGATTTCGTGTTGGTCTGAGAGGGCGTTGGAAACGGCTTTGCCGATGGTGCCGGTGGCGCCGACAATGAGGATACGCATGGTTTATCTCCTATATGCGAGTTGCAATGTTTGCTTGCCAGGAAATATACGTTCATTGCGATTTCGGGATAAGATAGATATATTGAGATACTTTATCCCAATAAGCGGGACATAAATGGATCGCCTCGATGCTCTGAAAGCGTTTCTCGCGGTCGAACGGTGCGGAGGGTTTGCACCGGCGGCGCGTGAGTTGGGACTCTCAACGTCCGCCATGAGCCGCCATGTACAGGGGCTTGAGGCTTGGTTCGGTGTGCAATTGTTCCGTCGCACCACACGCCAGATCAGTCTGACCGCCGAGGGCGAACGGCATCTTGCCCAGGTGCAGAGGATCGTCGGCGATATCGAGGCGCTAGAGGGCGCGGTGCGGGGTATCGGTACGCACCCGAGCGGTGAAGTGCGGGTGACAGCGCCGAAGTTTTTCGCTCAGCGATTTCTCGGCGCTACGTTATCGAGCTTCCAGGACGCCTATCCGGATGTACAACTGCGGCTCTACCTGATCGACCGCGTCGTCAATCTGGTCGAGGAGGGTTTCGATCTAGCGCTACGCATCGGGCACTTGGAAGACTCCGATCTCATCGGCCGCCGCATCGGGACGATACGCACCACCTTGTCCGCAGCGCCCGATTACATCGCGCGGCGTGGGCGGCCCGAAACGGTGGCGGATTTGCAAGATCACGATTGCATCATCGATCTGACACCCAGCCACGGAAACCGCTGGCCGTTCAAGGATGCGCGCGGGCAGCGGAGCGTCGATGTGCCGGGCCGCTTCTTTGCCAACGACGGTGAGATGGTTCGGCAAATGACCCTCAATGGCCAAGGCATTTCCCTGCTGCCAGATTTTTTCGTGGCCGAAGACATACATGCCAATCGGCTGGTTCCGCTGCTCAGCGAATTCAGCGGAGAGGAGGCCGGTGTTTATCTGATTTATTTGCGCGAACGCCACCGCCCGGCGGCGTTGCAGGCATTGATTGATTGGTTCACGGGTGAATTCGATTTCAGACATTCGGGTGAGTGACGATGGGGGGCGAGAGATGATGGGTGAGAGCGAGTTTGACGTAATCGTTGTCGGCTGTGGCATTGCCGGTCTGTCGGCGGCAGTGACAGCCGAGCAGCATGGCGCGCGGGTCGCCGTGCTGGAACGCGCGCCCATGGAAGAGCGTGGCGGCAATACGCGTTACACCGAGAGCTTCTGGCGTATGAAAAGCGCCGATGCGGTGTCGGATGATTTCGAGGAGCGCTTCGCCGCCAACGCCGGTGGCTGGCCGGACCCGGGCATCGTCAAGGATGCGGTGCTTGAGCGCGAAAACCAGCCGCGCGTTTTGCGCTCGCTCGGCATGGTCGACCCCAACTTGGTCGCCACTCTGGCCGAAGAAGCGCCGAAAGCATTGCAGTGGTTGCAATCGTTCGGTGTCACATTCGATTTCCTGCCGACGTATTTCCTCAGCCAATCCACCACGCGCATGGGACCGGTCGGCGGCGGCTTGGCGCTGATTGAGGCGTTGGGCGGCTATGCCGATGCGCGGCCCGGTGCGATCAGGTTTTTCTATGAAACGTCGGCGCGCTCGTTGATCGTGGATGATGCGGGTTCTGTAGCGGGGATCCGGGCCATGGGGCCGGACAACGCGCCGTTTGATCTGTTCGCACCCAACGTGATTTTGGCCAGTGGCGGGTTCCAGGGAAATCCTGAGATGCTCAGCCGCTACGTCGGCCCGCTCTCGCAGTTCATCCGGCCCGTCTCGCGTGGCGGGCACTACAATCGTGGTGAGGGTGTTGCCATGGCGTTGGATGCGGGCGCGGCGCCGTGCGGTGACTTCGGCAGCTTTCATGCGCAGCCGGTGGATCCGCGCTCCACCGATATCGAGCCCGTGGTACTGACCTATGCCTACGGGATTTTGGTCAACGATGCCGGCAAGCGGTTCACCGACGAGGGGCCGGCGATGGTCGACAGTACCTATGAGGTGGTGACGCGGATCATTATGGGCCAGCGCAACGGCATCGCCTTTGCCGTGTTCGATGCCGGGCTCGATGACGTTGAAAACTGGTCGATCGCTGTTCGCTCGCGGGTGCCGCCCTTTGAGGCGGACACGTTGGAGGGTTTGGCGGCGGCAATGGATATCGATTCCGATGAGTTTCTCGCCACAATCGAGGCCTACAACGCCGCGTGCCCAGCGTCCGGGGATTTCCAGCCGCTGCGGCAGGACGGCCTGGCGACGCGGGGCGTAGAGCCGAAGAAATCCAACTGGGCGCGTCCGATCATCAAGCCGCCGTTCCGTGCCTGGCCGATGATATGTTCCAACTGCTTCACCTTTGGCGGCGTTAAGGTTGATGAGCGCGCGCGGGTGATCAACACCGACGGTGATCCCATTCCTGGCCTCTATGCGGCGGGAGAAGTGGTTGGGTTGTATTACCGCGTCTATACGGGCGCCACGTCTGTCATGCGCGGTGCGGTGACCGGAAGGCTGGCGGGCCGCGATGCAGCAGGTTGAGAGATAAACGGGGATTCGATTGTTGCAGTGCCAGTTGCAGTTTTAATGAGATGCGATAGGCTGACGAGTGAAAACAACAAGAACACCCTTACAGCGGAGGAAGATTATGAAAATGAAAATCGCGGCACCCGTTGCTGCCATCACCCTAGCATTCGGCTTACAAGCTGCGCAGGCGGATACGTTTGTGCGCATGGTGTCGGGGCCATCCGGCGGATCATGGTATCCGCTCGGCGCGAAGATTTCCCAAGTGTTCGGCGACAAGGTCAAGGGCATTACAACGTCCAACACGTCGGGCGGCGGAATTTCCAACGTATTGTCAGTCAACGGTGGCGATGCCGAGATCGGCTGGTCCTATGCCCACACCGCGTTCAACGGCTTCAAAGGCAAGGGCAAGTTCAAAAAACCGCAACCCAACGTGCGGCATTTTGCGACGCTTTACCCGGCCATGTTCCAGGTTGCGGTGCGTAAGGATTCACCGATTAAAACCTTCGCCGACATGAAGGGCGCGAACATCAGTCCCGGCAAGGCGAAATGGACCGGCACCGCGTTTGCCGAGTCGGTTCTCAAATCTTTTGGTATCAGTTTTGCCGATATCAAGAAAAATGGCGGCACGGTGCATCACGTCAGCTACACGGAATCCGTGGCCCTGATGAAGGATAAGCACATCGACGTGTTCATGGGTGCGACATCCATGCCGCAGGCCTCGTTCCTGGAACTTGAG
>JABIPG010000086.1 GCA_018698795.1 Rhodospirillaceae bacterium | reverse complement strand
TGTTTCCGGCCAAATTTATTCAATTCACGTTCCAACGCCGGGATTGAAAACCCGTGGAATCAGCATTGGCGTTCTTTTGTCCGCAGTTGGCACTTCACTGCCATCCCTTCGGAACCGTATTTTCTTCTGCTCTTGGTATCAAACCGACCATCTTGCGCGGGCTTGCCCGGCCATGACGAGTTGGGACAATGTGTCCGCAAATGGCATTACCCCGGAGTGTGCATCCACGCAGATTTACGACCGAAATATAGCGTGATGCGGGCTTCACTGAAGCGCAAAAATTTTTGCTATCGCGTCCCGGACTTTACTTTAGGTCTCCGCCGCTTCGTCCGGCTCCATCAATTTGTGCATATGCACGATCACGTACTTCACCGCCGCGTCGTCGACGTGTTTTTGGCTGGCGCCGCGCCAGGCCGCGAGTGCCGTGGCGTAATTGGGGAAGATGCCGACGATATCGAGGTTTTCGCTATCGATGAAATCGACGCCTTGCGGGTCTTCGACCTCGCCGCCGAACACCAGGTGCAGTAACGGTTTAGATGGGGGCTTTGACATAGGGCGTCCTTTCAAATCTCAATTCGAGGCAAAATCCGAAACTTGATATTTAAACAATGGGGGGACTTGCGCAATGTCCCCCGCCGCCTCACTTTAAGCCGCAACAACTGATGAGTTAAAGCAGCACGGGAGATGACATGATCGACGTTTATACATGGCCGACGCCGAATGGCCACAAAGTTCACATTATGCTCGAGGAATGCGGCCTGGAACACACCATCCACGGCGTCAACATCCGCAAGGGTGAGCAGTTCGAGCAGGCATTTCTCGATATCAGCCCGAACAACCGAATCCCGGCCATCGTCGATCAGGACGGCCCCGACGGAAAGCCCTACTCGTTATTCGAATCCGGCGCGATCTTGATCTATCTGGCGGAGAAGACCGGCAAGTTTCTGGCGTCGAGTGGTCGTGCACGCCACGACACGCTGCAATGGCTGATGTTCCAGATGGGCAACGTTGGCCCGATGTTCGGCCAGGCGCACCATTTCCGGGGTTACGCCGCTGATAAAATCGAATACGCCATTGAGCGCTACACCAACGAAGCCGGGCGGCTTTACCGGATCATGGATAAGCGACTGGGCGAAAGCGCCTACTTGGCCGGGGACGACTATACTATCGCCGACATGGCGACCTTCCCCTGGGCCCGCAATCCCGCGCGGCGCGGCCACGATATCGACACCATGCCTAACCTAAAGCGTTGGATTGATGAGATCGAAGCTCGCCCGGCGGTGGAAAAAGCGCTGCAGGTCCTGGCTGAACACCAAAGCAAACCGACCGACGTCATCGACGATAAGACCCGCGCGATCATGTTCGGCTCAAAACAGTTCGAGAAACGCTAGGCGGGTTTTCCCTCGCCCGAGATAATGGTGCGCCAGATGGTCCGATGTTTAGTCGGATCGAGCTTGTCGGTGGTGGCGGCGTGCATGCTTGCGGCATTGTCCCATGCGACCACGTCGCCGACGCGCCACCCATAGCTCATGCAATAGGCGCCGTTTTGGCAATGGGCGAAGATTTCGTCCTTCAGGGCATCGCTCTCCTCGATGGGCATGCCCTTGATCCGCACGGTGTATGACGGATTGATATAAATCGACTTGCAGCCGTTTTCCGGGTTGGTGCGGATGACCGGGTGCACGCAGTCCGGTGGTGGTGTTACCTCCCCGGTTTTGAAAATTTCGCGTGGTGTGTGGGCATAATTGTGCACCGCCTGGAGGCCGTTCAATCGTGCCTTCATGGCGTCCGGCAACCCTTCATAGGCCGCTGCCATGTCGCAAAACAGCGTATTGCCGCCGACGTCGGGGACTTCAAGCGCATAGAGCATCGTCGCTTTCGCCGGGATCTCTTTGTACGACACATCCGAATGCCAAAACGATCCGGCGTCTTTCAACCCCTTTTCGTTTCCTGCTGTGTCGACGCGGTTGGAAAGCACCATGAGCAGCGGCGTATCGGGGTGGTGATAGCGGGTGAAGACGTGCGGCTCCAGCTCTGGGCCCAAAATGCGGCTGGCGTCCATGACGTTGTCCGTCGTCAGACCGTCCTGGCCTCGGAGCGCAATGATACGATGATCCAAGTAGGCCTGATAAATGGCGCGCCGGTCATCGTGCGAGGGCGCTTTCAGGTCGATCCCGTGAATCTCGGCGCCAATACCGCCTGGCAACGGTGATATTTGAATTCCCATGGAGGTTAGTTAAGCACAAAGTCCGCCGCCGCCCAAGACTGCTAAACCTTTGCTTCCGAATGCGCCCTCGGCGCGGGCTTCTTCGCGGGCCCTAATCCCGGCTCCCTCTTCGCTCAGCTTTATCATGCGCGCCGAGCCCGATGCGCCCTCAATCTCGGCATCCGAGACCATCGCCTGGCCATCGTATTCTTCAAAGAAAGTCTCGCTTTGCAATCGATCATCCACATCGACGACGAAGGTGAAGGTCTGGCCGGGCCTAAATTCCGAGAACTTCAGCGCCACCACTTCCGAGCCGTCATTGACGGGCGATGCGCCGATAAATCCGACGTCTTCACGCCCTGCGCTGAACGGCTGATACATGGAAGCCCCGAGCCCGCCGTCTTCGGTATCAAACACCAAGCGGCCACGCGAGCCGGTCAGCGTCAGCACCAGCGATGCAACGGACCAAGCTTCTTGGCTAGTGTTGGTGATTTCGAATACATCACCGCCTGCATCCTCATAAAACCGAATTTCGACGCGCGGTCCGCAGGCTTCGGCGATGCTCGATAGCGCGATGATTAACACAAAACTGGGAAAAATGCTGCGCAGCATAAGTGCAGCATAACCGACATTCGCAGCTAGTGGTAATGGTGTTGTTTCCTAGCGATAGCGTTGTTGTCTCCAAGGATCGCCGTCGTTGTGGTAGCCGCGGTTTTCCCAATATCCCGGTACGTCGTTTTCCAGCACGGCGATGTGTTTCACCCACTTGGCGCTCTTCCAGAAATACAAACTCGGGATGACCGCGCGCACCGGTCCGCCGTGTTCTCGCGCCAAGGGCTCGCCTTGCCATGTGTGGGCCAGCAGCGCGTCATCGGCGATGAAGCGTTCCAGCGGCAGGTTGGTGGTGTAGCCGTCATGGCTATGGAACACCAAAAACTTCGCCCCGGCGCGCGGCTGCACGATATCGAACAATGTCCGCCCCCGAACGCCGCTCCAGGCGTTGTCGTAGCGCGACCATTCCGTCACGCAATGGATATCGCTGGTGTGCGTGACCTGTGGCGCTGCCATAAATGCCTGCCAGTCCCAATCGAGGGGCCGCGTGACAGCGCCACTGATTGTCAGCCGCCAATCGCGGGTATCGATCAGCGGTCGATGGCCGAGATCGAGCACTGGGAAATCCGTCGTCCGCCCCTGCCCGGGCGGCAAGCGTTTGTCGTTTGTTTGCCTGGGGCGATCTTTGGACGGGCGACGCTCCTTGGCGCGCTCGATTTTGGCATCGACAAATCTCTTGCGTTCCGGCGTCGGTGCCGGGTCCGATTCTCGGTGCTCACCCAGCACGGTTCCGGGCCGGCCTTTGAACAGGGCGTCGTAGTCAGTGTCGGTCATGTCCGCATCATAGCGGAAAATAGGCGCTGAAGTTCAGACAGCTTGGGCAATGCCCCAGAAATCCGCAACGGTCAGGCTCGCGCCACCGATCAGGCCGCCGTCGACATCGGGCAGTGCCAGCAATTCAGCCGCGTTACCCGGCTTCATGGAGCCACCGTAGAGGATGCGCATTTTGGCGGCTTCGGCCTCGCCGATGGCGGCGGCCAGTTCGGCACGGATCAGGGCATGGACTTCTTGGGCCTGCGCTGGTGTCGCCACCTTGCCGGTGCCGATCGCCCAGACGGGCTCATAGGCAATGACAGTGTTTCTGGCAGTGGCGCCTTCGGGCAGCGAGCCCGCGAGTTGTTTTTTGTTGGTCGACTTGGTGCGGCCGGCTTCGCGTTGTTTCAAGGTCTCGCCGATGCAGACAATCGCTGAAAGCCCGGCCTTGTGCGCGGCTTCCGCCTTCGCTTTCACCATGGCGTCGGTTTCTGCGTGGTCTGTGCGGCGCTCGGAATGGCCGACGATGGCATATTTGCAGCCCATGGATTTCAGCAGCGCCGCGCTGGTGTCACCGGTATGCGCGCCGCCTTCATTGGCGTGGCAGTCCTGTCCGCCGACAGCAATGCCCTTACCCTTCACCGCGTCCAACACCGGGCCCAGAAGCGCTGCGGGCGGGCACACCAGCATTTCGAATTCAGGCTTTGATTTTAGTTTTGACATTTTGGTGCCGAGCGCGCCGGCGAGCGAGCGGGCGTCCTTCTTCAAGCCATTCATTTTCCAGTTTCCGGCGATCAGAATGCGTCGTTTGGCGGCCATGTGTATTCTCCGTGTCGGTTGGGTTAAAGAGGTCTCCCCGCTGGCCCGTGTTGTCGGCCAAGGCAGCGAAACTGTCAATAACGCCGCGCACCGGTTATGTTTCATGAGATGATTCGAAAATGTATTGATTGGTGATTATCTCGATGACGAACTCAGACCAGGACGAAAAAACACAATCCTTGCACGACGCCTATGCCACGGGCGACCCGAAAAAGACGGCAGCCGTCTATGACGATTGGTCGGCGGAATATGAAGAGCACATGAAAGGCGTGGGTTATACGCACCCGGCGATGGTCGCCGCGATGTTCTCCCGCTATCAGCCGACAGGTGCCGGCACCGTCCTCGATGCGGGCTCTGGTACCGGCATCATGGCCGAGATTTTGGGCCCGCTTGGCTATCCCAATATTGACGGTTTTGATGCATCGGAAGGCATGCTGGCGCTTGCAGCCCCAAAAAACCTGTATCAAAACCTCAAGCCTGGGCTCTTGGGTGAACGCCTCGACTATGATGATGACAGCTATGCGGGTGCGACGGGCTCGGGTGTTTTCACCGAGGGTCACGCGCCGCTCAGCGGTTTGGACGAGTTGATCCGCGTCGTAAAATCTGGCGGGCATATCGCGTTTTCGGTGGCACGTATTTATCTGGGCGAGCAGATTGAGGCCAAAGCCAAGGAACTGGAAGACGCCGGTAAATGGACCCGTGTCGAGTGTTCGGGACGCTACGATTCCACACCGCTCGGCGATGATGTGATCTGGGCGCAAGTGTATGTGTTTCAGGTGAATTAGGCGGGGTCAATTAGGCGGGGATAGCTGTTTCACCACGAATTTACGGCCAGAACTGTACCACTGGTACAGTAGCCCTGTGACGGCCATCACCGTATTTCGATGATGGCCAGATAGCGCTTTGTTTTTATGAGGTAAATTAATTCTCGATTCCGTACCACGGGTCGACTATCGCGATGCATTGGGGTTCACCATACTCCGCCTCCGAACGACAGACCCAACTCAAATATCGGAATTTCATGATGACCACTTTGAACACCCTTCTCGCCCAGTTCTTCCACGCCGCCGGCATTGCCCTGATTGGCACCGTACTTTTGTTGTCGGGACTTTCCATGGGCATCATCGCAACATACTGGAACAGCTCGAAATTGTTCCTTTGGGGCGGCTGAGGTTACGCCGGGCCCAACAGGTCTCCATCACGCGAACGTGTCGTCTCATGTCGCCGCAAGTCGTCTTGGACCATTGGCAGGAAGCTCGAATGCATGCACCATTACGACATGCTGAAAGCGCTTTGCGTGATCATGATCTTGGGGCCGGCGGTGATCTTGACCGCCGCGCCAGCGCACGCGAGCGACGTTGTCTTTGACGACCCAGTGAGACGTGCTGTTGGCGACCTCACGCCGCTATCAGGCACGCCGGTGGCGGATTTCGCTGGCAAGATTACCGTCGTCAGTTTTTTCGCCAGTTGGTGCACGCCCTGCACGGATGAGTTCCGGCAACTGAACAAGCTGCGTGCTGCCTTTCCGGAAAAGCACGTGACCATCGTCGCGCTCAATCTGTTCGAAGGGTACTCAGCTGATCCCGGCGGCACCCGTATGAGTCGGTTTCTGGCGGGAACAAAGCCCACGTTTCCCGTGCTCGGCGGTATGGCGGATGGCACCCTGGCGGCGTGGTTCGGCGGGATCGAGCGGATTCCGACGGTGTACGTGTTTGACGCCGCGGGCCGCCTCGCCTTCCAATTCATTCACGAAAAAGATGCGACCAAACGCCA
>JABIPG010000238.1 GCA_018698795.1 Rhodospirillaceae bacterium | reverse complement strand
GACGTGATTGAGGCCCTGAGAACACGTTTTCCGACGATTCTCGGACCCGACGTTAAAAATATCTGCTACGCCACGCAGAACCGACAGGACGCGGTCCGCGCCCTTGCCCCGCAAGTCGATCTATTGTTGGTCGTCGGTGCGCAAAACAGCTCGAATTCAAACCGCTTGCGCGACTTGGGCGCATCCATGGGAAAACCCAGCTATCTGATTGCCGATTCAAATGATCTTGTCCCCGAATGGCTGGATGGCGTTTCAGCCGTTGGCATTACTGCCGGCGCATCGGCGCCAGAGGAGCTGGTTCAAGGCGTCATTTCGCATCTGGGCGATTTTGGCAACGTTGCCGTCGAACGACTGTCCGGCGTCGAAGAGAATGTCACCTTTAAACTGCCGCGCGAACTTGCTGACGAACCTGCTGGTACCGGGTCCGGCAAAATTGCCGGCGCAGCAGACTAGAGAGCAATTCCATGACCGTCCCCGTAATCCAACAAGCCCGCGTCGGCGCTTACATCATGAAGCAACGTCTGCGTGGCAAAGAACGCTACCCGTTGGTGCTGATGTTGGAGCCATTGTTCCGTTGCAATCTGGCCTGCCCTGGCTGCGGCAAGATCGATTACGAAGACCAAGTGCTCAACAAGCGCCTGAGTGTCGCTGAATGCCTGGATGCCGTCGACGAATGCGGCGCGCCGATTGTGTCGATCCCCGGCGGTGAACCCTTGATCCACAAGGATATAAAAACCATTGTGGACGGCATCACCCGGCGCAAGAAGTTCGTTTATCTGTGTACCAACGGCTTGTTGCTGCAAAAGAAGCTCGATCAATTCAGCCCAACCCCGTACCTCACGTTTTCCGTCCACCTGGACGGTATGAAAGAGCATCACGACAAGGCCGTGGACCAAGACGGCACTTTCGACCAGGCCGTGGCCGCCATCCATGAGGCGCGGCGGCGTGGGTTCCGGGTCAACATCAACTGCACCCTATTCGATCAGATGAATGCCGACGAAGCGGCGGGCTTTTTTGATTTCTGCATGAACGACTTGGGTGTCGAAGGCATCACCATATCGCCTGGCTATGCCTACGAACGCGCCCCGGACCAGGAGAACTTCCTCAACCGCCGCAAAACCAAGCAGTTGTTCCGCGATCTTCTGGGCCGCCCCAGTGCCAAAAATTGGAAGTTCAGCCAATCGACGCTGTTTATGGATTTCCTGGCTGGCAACCAGACCTACCACTGCACCCCCTGGGGCAACCCGACCCGCAACATCTTCGGCTGGCAACGGCCATGTTATCTGTTGTCGGAAGGCTACGCGCCATCGTTTCAGGCACTGATGGATGAGACCGACTGGCAATCATACGGCACGGGCAACTATGAAAAATGCGCCAACTGTATGGTGCATTGCGGCTACGAAGCGACCGCCGTTGCCGACACCGTCGCCAACCCACTAAAGGCATTGAAGGTGTTCTTGAAAGGGGTGCGGACAGACGGCGACATGGCGCCGGAAATTGCGCTCGACAATCAACGCCCAGCTGAGTTCGTGTTCGAGGGATTGGTGAAAACTATGACCCAGCAGCGCGAAGAAAAAGATGCCCTAGCGCCCAAAGCCGGGGCCGGCAAGGCGAGCGACGCCGCGTAGGCTGGCGAACGCCAATTTCGATTCTCGCGCCAAGCGCATCAGCACCGGCAAGTTCCAAGGTCGGCGTGCCAACGCTAGTAACAACGGCTTGATGTTGACATCGCCATCCGGTGTTACACATCGCAGCACCCACTTTGGCACATCCTGCCCTGCGGGGTCGGAGATCGCTCGAACCACCACAAACGGCACGCCGAGTTCCACCGCCACTTGGGCAACAGCATGGCTCTCCATATCACAAGCCAGCGCACTGGTTTGCACGTGCAATTCCCCTTTGGCCGCCGGTGACGGCACCATACGGTCGACGCCCGCCATAACCCCTTCGACCACGTTGAGTTCACTGGCCAAGGCCGTGCGCAACCGCTCCCGCCACGGCGCATCTGTTTCGAAGGTCCGCTCGTCATGAATAACGCCAGTCGCCAGCACCACGGTGCCAGCGGGAACATCGCCAGCCAGCCCCCCGGCAACACCATAGCTGACAAGCGCCGTCGCGCCGGCCACCACCAATTCTCGCGCCCCAGCAGCCGCGCGGTCCGGTCCGACGCCGGCGAATGTCCGTTGATACAATTGGAGGTCAAGGCAGTCGAGCTCGCGCCGCAAGCCGGAAACAATGCCGACGGCCATCCCTTACATCCCGAACCGGGGAAGCTTATCGTCTTGGTTTCGCAGGTTGCGGTAACGTGCCAAGGTCCAGAGCGGAAAATAGGCGCTGTAGCCATGATAGCGCAGGTAAAACACACGCGGGAAACCAACGGCGTTAAAGTACTCTTCCTGCCATTTTCCGCCGTCCCGCGGACTGTTTAGCAGGTACTCAACCCCGCCTTTAACCGACACGCTGTCAACCTCGCCCGCCGCCATGAGGCCAAGCACCGCCCATGATGTCTGCGACGGCGTCGAGCTTTTGACATCGTCGCGGCGGTGCTGCCAATAACTGGCGCAATCCTCACCCCAGCCTCCGTCCGGTCGTTGGCGTCCCTTCAACCAGTCCACGGCACTGCGGATATAGGGGGCTTCCATATCCTCGCCAACGGCATTCAGCGCACATAGCACCGACCATGTGCCGTAGACGTAATTGTTGCCCCAGCGACCGAACCATGACCCATCGACTTCTTGTTCGCGGATCAGGTAATCGACCGCACGTTTCACGGCATCGTGCTCACGGCCATAGCCCAACTGCGCCAGCATGCTCAGGCAGCGCGCGCTGACGTCGGCCGTCGGCGGGTCCAGCAGCGCACCATGATCGGCGAACGGAATGTGCTGCAGGAAGAAATATTCATTGTCGATATCAAACGCACCCCAGCCACCGTTGCGGCTCTGCATGCCGATAATCCACTCGGTGGCGCGATCGATGGCGTGTTTATAGCGCTCCGGATCTGCCCGCTGCAGGGCCATGACCACGACGGCGGTATCGTCCACATCGGGATAATAATCGTTCCAATATTGAAACGCCCAACCGCCCGGACGCAACCCCGAGGCGTTCGCGGCCCAATCGCCGGCAACGTCTAAGATTTGGCGCTCTACCAGCCAGTCTAGGGCTCGCTGCATGACCGTGTCATCCAACTCGGTACCGGCTTCCAGCATGGCGTGCGCGGCCAAGCCCGTATCCCAAACCGGCGACAGACAAGGCTGGCAGTACCCCCAGTCGTCACGCAGCACCAACAGCTTTTCGATGGATTGTCGCGCGGTTTGGAAATCCGGGTGATCGGATGCGTAACCCAATGCGTGAAACGCCATCACCGCGTTGGCCATGGCGGGGAAAATAGCGCCAAGCCCGTCTTCGTCGTTCAGCCGCTCGATCACGAACGTCATGGCTTTGTCGATAGCGCGGCGCTGCAAGAATTTTGGAAATAATCGCTCCAACGGCCGGATCGCGGCATCGATACCCAATAGCAACGAACCCAGCCAGTGCCCGGTCGGGTTAACCAAATAATTCCGCTCGGTTTCCGGCGGCGTCACGAACAACTCACGGATGCCAATCCCGCGCGGGTTGGCGGCTTTAGGTTTCAGAACCGCCAAAACCAGCAGCGGCACCATCACGGTGCGCGACCAGTAAGACACCTTGTCCATGTGAAACAGCGACCATTTCGGCAACAACAGCGCCTCAACCCGCATGACAGGCACAGAGCGCCAAGGCACTTGTTCGAATAGCGCCAAGGCTATTCGGGTGAACACATTTGCCTTGGCGGCACCACCTTGCGCAAGAATGGCTTCCCGGGCGCGTACCATATGCGGCGCTTCGGGGGCATCGCCGACCAACTTCAGTGCGAAATAGGCCTTCACCGACGCACTCATGTTGAAGTCGCCGTCATGATAAAGCGGCCAACCGCCGTGCTTCTCCTGGATGGAGCGCAGGTAATTCGCCAACTTACTCTCGACCTCATCGTTGATGTCGCCGAGGAAGTGATTGAGGAAAATGTACTCGGCCGGGATGGTCGCGTCGGCTTCCAACTCAAACGCCCAATGGCCGTCATCCGCCTGTTGAGCGGCCAGCCAGTTTCCGGCTTCTTCGACAACACCGGCAATCTCGCGCGCGTCGGAAGCCTGTACGTGTTCAGCGGGAGAAACCTTGCGGTCCATCATCTCCATGCTCGTAACCTTTTATCGGCGGATCGTCGTTGCCGCCAGTATTGCTCTATGGGCTTCGTGATCTCGGCACTCGAAAAATCGATTTAAACCGTTATTGCAAAGAAAACGTTACATTTTCAAGGGCGTTCGACATTTTTAATCGTTTCAAGCGCCTTATCAGCCGCATGGAAACCCGACCGAAGCGCGCCTTCTATGGTGGCTGGCAGGTCGGTATCGGTCCAGTCACCGGCGAGAAAAAGGTTCTTCAGCACGGTTTCACATTCGGGTCGGCGCGCCACCTGAGCCGGTGTTTGCGCGAAAGTCGCGCGCTTTTCCTTGATAATTCGATAAGGTCCCGGCTGCTCGGATTTGATGTCAAATACCCGGCGAATATCGGCCCATAGAATCTGTGCGATCTCCGCCTCCGGCTTTTCCGCCAAGCGGTCAGCGGCGCTCACCGTGACAGATACGACATCACCACGTACAAAAATCCATTCCGCCGTGCCGCCGACCACCCCCATGAAAGTGTGATCGTCCAGCGCCTGCTCAACCATGAAATGCCCGTTGACGATAGCCTGGAACGCATCGGGCCCATCAATATCTGGCAGCAGTCCACGGGCTCCCGTCGGCGGCAGCGCCATGACAACCTTGTCATCAGATTTCAAACGAATCTCCTCAGATGCCGTCAAACCAACGACCTTGCCAGTTTCCATGCTAAGCCCCCGAACCCTATCGTTGAGCCGGACCTCTCCATCGTGATTTTGCACGTAGCGCACGGCAGGATCGATCAGCGATTCGCTCAACCCCTGCTTTGCGATCAGTGGCCGGCACGCGGCCTCGCCCTTACCAAAGGTTTCCGCGATGACCGCCCAAAGCAGTTGCGCGGATGCCTTTGCTGGATCGGTGTTAAGTATCGACACCGCAATCGGATGCCAAAACCGCCGCCACAATGCACCCTCCGTCGCAAGACAATCGCCAAGCGTGTCGGTCTTCCCGGCACGCACCAGTTTCCAGGCCTTCAGATAATCGCTGGCGTGCGTACCGGGCACCCGACGATGCGAACGAAATACCGACCAAGGGATTGCGCCTCGGTCCGGGCGCACGGTCCAGCGAGTACCGTCGGCCAGATCGATGAACGGAAATTCCGCACGCTCTGGGCCGCTCATGGTATCGACGGCGCCTATAGTTTCTTGGTATGTCTGCACAGCGCTGTTGCCGCTGAGCATCAGGTGATTGCCGTTGTCGATGCGGCGGTCCAACTGGTGGTCGTGGAACGACCGACAGCGGCCTCCCGCGTGACCGGCGGCCTCGTGCAACACGACGGCGACGCCGTGCCCCGCGAGCCGTACGGCGGCGGCAAGGCCTGCCAGACCGGCACCGATCACATGCACCCGCCCCATCACAGCACGCCGTACCGAAGCGCCACCCAAAGCTTCGTCAACTTGCCCAGCGACACCGGTGTCTCGATGTTATGCCAGCCGCGCTGTTGCAACCGGCTCAAGATGCGGTGATAGACCTGCAGCATCATCATCGCTGGGCGGACGCGCTCTCGCTCGCACTGATCGGCCAGCGAGAGCGCGTCTTTAAAATGTATCTCCGCGACGCCCGCCAACACCTCACAAACATCGGCAAGGCGCGGGTGTGCCAGCACATCGGTTAGATTTTCCGTATCGGTAATATCATGGGCGGCAAGCACATCGGCGGGCAGGTAGAGCCGGTCGCGCCCGGCATCTTCGGCGACGTCGCGCAAAATATTGGTCAGTTGCAACGCCAATCCCTCGGCGAAGGCCAGACGATCGGCGAGCTCGGTGGGCAGGCCGAACACCCGCGTCGACAAACGCCCCACCGCACAGGCCACACGATCACAATACAGCGTCAGTTCGTCCATATGGGCAACGCGCACTCGATTGCCGGCGTCCATGTCCATACCGTCGATGACCGCCAGAAAATCACCTTTGTTGAGCTCAAAGGCCTCAATCGCCGGCAAGAGTGCTTGCGACGTCAAGTTGCGGGGATGGCCTCCATAAAGCCGCTCTATCTCGCCGCGCCACCAACCAAGCGCCAGTTTCTTCGCGTCTTCATCGCCCGGATCGTCCGCAATATCATCGACTTCGCGGCAAAAGGCGTAGACCGCGAACATGGCTTGGCGCTCGCGCTCGGGCAATCGGCGCATAGCCCAAAAGAACGACGTGCCGGACCGCCGCACGACCGCTTCCGCGTGTGCGATGGGATCGCCGTCAAGAATATCCAGTTCTGTCGCGTTCATGAGGCCATGGATACACGACGATATCCGATCCGTCACCCATAGTGACGCCCCTTCCACGCCGCGCCTTGGCCGCGCCAATGGCGCAGCGCCGAGGAAATCGTCATCAAGGTGTAGAGAGTTGCAGCAAACGGCAGAAAGATGCCACGGATCGCGAATTGCCCGTAAAGTGCGAGCGTCGGCGCATAGGCCGCCACCATGATCAACCACCCGCCTCCGCCAACAAGCATCAGATCGGTGCGTTCGAGCGCCAATCCCATTACCACCGCGCCAAGCGGTACCAGATAGATCACCACCATGCCCAAAACCGTACCGATCAGCATCCAAACCGAGTGATTGAGCTGCACGAAAGCGGTTCTGGCCACCATGCCCCAGATTTCCGAAAGGCTTTCATAGGCCCGCAGGCTCCGAGTGCGGGTCGCAAGGCCGAGCCATATTCCGCCCAATGGTTTGATCAGCCGCGCCATCGCGCAATCGTCGATGACCTGGTCGTGAATGGCTTCAATACCGCCCGCCTGGACCAAGGTCTCGCGCCGCACCAGCATGCAGCCGCCAGCCGCGGCGGCAATCTTTTTTGTGGGGTCATTGACCGCAGGAAACGGATACAGTTTTTGAAAAAAGAACACGAACGCCGGGATCAATAAGCTTTCCCAAAAACTCTCCGAGCGTAGTTTGACCATCAAGGACACGAGGTGCAGGCGTTCGGTTTCGGCCTTGTAGACGAGGCGTTTAAGGTTGCCGGGGTCATGCTCGATATCGGCGTCGGTCAACAAAACGTAACCGGTTTGCGGCGGCACTGCATCGATGCCTTGGCTGACGGCCCACAACTTGCCTGCCCAACCGGCTACCAACGGTCTGCCGGATATCACGCTTAATCGATCTGCAATGCCCCCAGGCCGAGAAACCTCAGCGGTGCCGTCATCACTGTTGTCATCAACGACGATAACGCGAAAATCTCCCGGGTAATCTTGACGCAGCAAAGAATCGACGGTCGCACCAATGGTCACGGCCTCGTTGCGGGCCGGGATGACAGCCGTCACCGTGGGCCACTTGTCCAATTCGGCGGCCTCGCCGAGACGCTGGTCGGCGAGCCAAAACCGGCTTCGCAGATTGATCAACACAAGCCACACGGCGAGCGACAGGACCGCACCACCGAGCAGCCAATCGGGAGAGCTCACCGACCGACACCGAGTGCGATTGGCAACGCCCCCGACACGCATTGCCAGAGATACCCAGGCTTGCTCAGTTCCACGCGGGTCGCCAACGGGTCGCGCTCACGCAAGAGTTCCATCAACCGCTCAGCAATCCGAATGATCGCCGCCGATTCCATGGCCAAGCGCCGGCTCACCAGCCCCGCTGGCAACTTTCGCGCCTCCGCCATCAACGGTTCGGCCGCATCCAGACAGTGGTCAATCACATGGCGCAATGCCGGCGAGGTTTTCGGCGCGTCCAATGCGCCCACATCGATGCCCACCTCGCGCAGCCAGTTCATCGGCAGATAAACTCGGTCCATCTGCCGGTAGTCGTCCTGACAATCCTGTAAATGGTTGATCACTTGCAGTGCATTGCAAAGCGCGTCGGATGGGCCATAGCCGTCCCGGCTGCCGCCATGCAGGTCCAGCAGATAGCGCCCCACCGGCGCAGCCGAACGGTCGCAATAGCCCATAAGCTCCGCCCAATCGGTGTAGCGGTTTTTCACCGTGTCTTGCTTGAAGGCATCGATCAAATCCAAGCAATGGCGCACACTGACATCTGTGGTTATCAGGCTTTCGCGCATGCTGTTTCCCGTCGCAAAGGCGACATCATGGCCATCAGCGCCCAGCAAAGCGGCCTCAAACCCCTGCAGGCGGGCGATCTTCTCTTGCGGCGCAAGGTTTGGATTGTCGGCGATGTCATCAATAGCGCGGGCGAAACGGTAAAACCTAGCGATATGCGGACGCAAGTGCGCCGGCAGCAGAAAGGATCCGACCGGGAAATTCTCGTAGTCGGCATCTTTACCCGATGGGGTTTCGATCGGTGTATTGGGCGTCTGGTTCAAGAGTTGGCGTCGATGCGTTTTTTCAACTCGTCCAACAATCCTTGTACACCGTTGCCGTTTTGTCGAATGACGGACGAAAATTCTTTTTGCTGGGTGATCCCCATGCTCAGGCCTTCAACCATCACATCAACGATTTTGTAGCTGTTGTCTTGCGCACTCAGACGCCAGGCGACATCAATGGATTTTTCCCCCTCGGACCGGACCAGTTTCGAGTGCACCAATATATCATTCTCACCGCGCGTTTCGGATCTGCCGACGTCGAGTTTTTCACCGGCGTAATTTGCAAAACGGTCTGCGTAGACAATGACCAACATGTCTTCGAACAGTTTCATGTATTCGTCGCGCTCAGCCTCTGTAGCGCGGCGCCAGTAGCGGCCCAGCACCCAGCGCGCAATGCGCTTGAACGCGAACTTATCCAGCATCATCTTGCGAACGCGCTCTCTGCGTTCCACGCGGTCGATATCCTGCGCTGTCAAAGATTGCAGGGCCTCATTGGCGAGCGCCTCAATGAATGTCTTGGCGCCGACCGTGGCATCATCTGCTCGAGCCGGATAAACAGCGAGCATCAGCACCAGAAAAAATACAACAGGAATACGCCGCATCACGACAATTCTACCCCATACATCCCTACTCACCCCACTAACAGAACCAAGCCTGCAGCAGAAATCAACGGGAATCTTTATTCGATATTCTAATTTTTTAGAAACAGCCCCGTATCGGCGGCATCACGCCACAGGGTTTGGTCGGCACGAACACCCATTGCATACTTGATCTTGCATCGCCCAATCCACACAATGCGCGAACCCGATTTTATTGAAAAAGGTGGGCACTCATGGCTCTCAATCCATATTTCGAACCGGCGCCGAATGGCGATACCGCCTTCACCATCTCACCGCCGCGCATCAAATTCGGGCGCGGCGCGTTGCGGGAACTCGGTTATGACGCCAAGGCCTTAGGCATGTCGCGGGTGGCTTTGTTCACGGACGCACAGGTGGCGACCCTAGCGCCGATGGCCATCGCCAAAGCGGCCTTGAGCGAGGCCGGTATCGACGCCGTCATTTACGACGAGGTTGAGGTCGAACCCACTGATCGTTCGTTCAAGGCGGCAACCGCCTTTGCGCTCGATGGCGGGTTCGACGGCTACATTTCGGTCGGTGGTGGCTCGGTCATGGATACCTGCAAGGCGGCAAATTTGTACGCCACCCACCCAGTCGATGACTTTCTGGCTTACGTCAACGCCCCGATCGGCGGCGCGCTAGCCGCGCCCGGCCCGATCAAGCCGCACATTGCCTGCCCCACCACGTTCGGCACGGCCAGTGAATGCACCGCCATGTCGATCTTCGATCTGTTGGAGATGGAGGTCAAAACCGGCATCGCCAACCCCGTCCTGAAGCCCGACCTCGGCATCATCGACCCCGATACGCTGGCGACGTTGCCGTCCGAGATCGTCGCGGCCAACGCGTTCGATGTCTTTTCGCACGCCATCGAATCGTACACCGCCCTTCCCTATACCAAGCGCGAACCGGTCTCCGACCCGACCAAGCGCCCGGTCTCGCAGGGCGCCAATCCTATGAGCGACCTGAACTGTCTGGAGGCAATCCGCCTGATCGGTGTCAACTTGGTGGATGCGGTGAAAGCCCCGACACCCGATCACTTCGAGGCACTGGCGTTTTCCGGCATGCTGGCTGGCATTGGTTTCGGCAATGCCGGTTGCCACATGCCGCATGCCATGTCCTATGCCGTGGCCGGTCTGGTACGCGACTATGAGCCAAAAGGCTGGCAATCGAACCACCCCATGGTGCCGCACGGCATCTCGGTTATCGTTAATGCGCCAGCAGTATTTCGACGGACGGGGCCGGCCTGTCCCGAGCGCCATCTCGCCGCTGCCGAAGCCATGGGCGCGGATATTTCAGGCGCGGCGCCCGAAAATGCCGGCGATATTCTGGCTGAGCGCGTCGCCGATCTGATGCGCGAGACCGACATGCCCAATGGCAACAGTGGTGTGGGTTATTCGGAAGACGACTTGGACGCGCTGACGGAACGCACCCACGCGCAGCAACGCTTGGTCAAATTGGCGCCGATGGCCGTCGATAAGGCGATGATCAAGGAAATGTTCCGCGATTCGCTCAGATACTGGTGATAGGCGCGGTTAGTTCGCGCCGTATTTCAGCTTCGCCCAATCCTGCAGAGATGCGCTTTGGTAGCCTTCTTCATCAACGTATTGATAGACCAGGAAGAAGATTTCCGGCGAGGCGTAGCCGGGCATGCGAAACACCAAGTCGCCGGTTTCATCGTAGAACACCGTTGACGGCGTGCCGCGTACCGCCAGACCGCGCGCTATTTTGGCCTCGCTGAGCTTTTCACCATCGAAATCGATGAATTCCCGATCACCCCAAAGGTCCATCTGCAACACGTGAAAGCGCTTCTTGCCAAGCGCGATCAATTCCGGTTGCTTCAAGGCCACATCATGCATTTGATGGCAATACTCGCAGCCGTGCTGCTCCCAGATCAGCGCCAATACCTTGTTGGTGTCGCTGGCCGCCTTCAGATCCTTGCGCAAATCACCCGTCGTCTCGGCGAACCAGGGCTCCGGTTCCATGCCGGCGATCGGTCTACGCGCTGCAATTGCGTTCCCGACCGGCGCCGACACAGCGGCGGCACCCATTGCCATCAAGACTTTCCGTCTCGGCCATTCGATCATCACGGACCTCACATTCACAGAACCTAAATCAATGCCGGAATGTAACGTCAGGCGCGAACCGCTAGCAACCGCTGAGCGCGTGCTTTCACGCAGACGTGACGTCGGGTGATGTCAGCGGCTCATCGCGGCGGCAAGTGTGCTGACGCCTTCGATGGCGCGCTCGATGTCTTCCGCATCCGTGAAATAACCGGGCGAGAAGCGGACCGCGCCGTTTTGCTCAACGGTCCCTTGCTCCACATGGATCAGCGGCGCGCAGTGCAAACCGGCGCGCACGCAAAGCTCGAAATCAGCATCCAGCATGGCGCCGATCTGGTCCGCCGGGCGGCCATCGATATTGATGGAAAGTGTGGCGACGCGCGGCGCATTGCCCCCCGGGCCATAGACCTTCACCCCATCAACGGCGCGAAACGCCTCGGCCAGTTCATTGATATGGGCCAACTCCGACGCATAGACATTTTCGAGCGCACGGTGACACGCCGCGCCGTGATCCAAGGCCTTATCGTCGTCACCACGCCCCAGTTCCGCGAACCATTTCTGCGCCGCGTTCAAGCCGGCGATGCCAGGTACAGACGGCGTGCCGGCTTCCAGGCGGAACGGATAATCATCGGGCTGGAACGGCGAAATCGAATCGACGCCCGTGCCGCCGACCCGCGTCGGACGAATTTCCACACCCTCGCGCACAATCATGCCGCCGATGCCCATGGGACCGAACAGGCCTTTATGACCCGTGAACACCAACACATCGATGCCCAGCGCGTCCATGTCGATCGGCACCACGCCTGCCGTCTGGCACGTATCGACAATGAACACCGCGTCGCTTTCGGCGACAATGCGTCCGATGGCGGCAATATCTTGCATACTGCCCAGCACGTTCGACGCATGATTAACGATGACGGCCTTGGTGTTCGATTTCAACGCAGCGCGAATATCATCGGGATCAACGTAGCCCTGCCCGTCGACACCGATGCGCGTCACCGACACATCGCCATCGCGCTCTAAATGGTTGGCGGGGCGGATGACGGAGTTGTGCTCAAGCCGGGTGATGATCATGTGATCGCCCGGACTGAGCAGACCATAAATCGCTGTGTTCAATGAATCGGTGGCGTTCAGGCTGAAACACACCTGATGCGGATCGCCGGAAAACCCGAAAAACTTTGCCAGCAGGTGCCGGGTCTCGGTGACCATGGCCTCCGCTTCGACCGCCATCTGGTGGCCGGCGCGCCCAGGGTTGACCCCGTGAGAGCGAAAGAACGTGTCCATGAAGGCATAAACCGGTTCCGGTTTCGGCCAAGTGGTGGCGGCGTTGTCGAAGTAGTAGTTGTCTTTCATGGATCCCGTCTCTTCCCGTAATGATGAAAAACGACTGTACGGGAAGCGATGGGAAAAAGGTTTGTGAAACGCCCGGCCAATTGGAGCGCAGTTAAAATTTTATTCTATTTTTTGTAACTTATTGAGAAAATTATTTCTAAATCGATGAAATATCGTCAGGAACCTTTTTCCTGAGACATGGTGATCAATTCACGGAAGAACGCCAAGAAACGCTCGAACATTTTCATTTCCACGTCTTTATCCTTTTTGCGCTGAGCCGCCATCTGTTGTTGGGCCTCAGCCTTGTCCGCCTGCATTTCGGCGTAGGATTTCTTGGTCGGCATGGCCGCGTCGGAACTGGTGGTGCACAGCAGTCGTTCGCCGTCCAGGGTACAGACAGTGATCTCGCCGCTCTCGGTGTTGAGGCGCCACACCCGGTCCTCGGTGGCCTTCATAAATTGATATTTGGCGTCTTCGGCAGCGGCTTCCGGCCCAGAGGCGAGCAAGGCTGCCAAGGCAAAAGATGCGAACACCAAAGAGATCGTCAGTCGTGGCATATTGGACATCGTGCTTCCTTTCGGCCCAGTGGTAGGCATGAACCTAGCACTGCGACCTGTCGAAAACATGACGATTTCAGCCCGCCGCGCGGCGCTTGATCTCGGCCATGAAACGGTCGCGGATGGTCACCGGCGCAATATCGATCACTTCGACCGGGATATTGCCCGACTCGCATTTACAGATGATGACCGTCATTTTGTTGGAGTCCAATGCAGCCCGCAACGCATCAGCGGTGTCTTCCGCCTGACACTCAACAACATTTTCGCACCCGCAAGCTTCGGCGACTTTGGTCAACGACGTCTTCATGCCGGCATAGGTCGGCTGGTCACCGGTGGAGCCGTAGCTGCCGTTATCGATGATCAACAGCACGAAGTTGTCGGCCACGTTGTTGGCGATGGTAGGCAGCGTGCCGAAGTTGGTCAGGACGGAACCATCGCCATCAATGGCAATAACTTTCGAAGGCGTCGACAACGCCAGACCTAAGCCAATCGACGAGCACAGCCCCATCGTGCCCAGCATATAGAAGTTGCTGGGCTGGTCGTCGAGCATGTGCAATTCCTGCGACGGCAAGCCGATATTGCAGACCACCAGTTCATCGGAAATGACGGGAATGATGGATTTCAGAACTTCACTTCTAATCATAACCCGCCCCTCCAGAAGGCCGCGTCGGTAAGGATCGCCACCGGCTTTTTGCTCATTTGCGTGTATTTCAAGATCGCGTCGAATTCTTCCACCTGATCTTGATGATGGAAGTGATAAGTCGGGATGTTCATTTCCTGCAACAACGGCTTGGTGTGAATGGCCATCTCCGTCTGGCAGGCCACCGGCTCACCCAATTCGCCGCGGTAGCTAATCAGCATCGGCAGCGGAATTTGGTAATACTGGATCAGCGTCGCCAAGGTGTTGATGGTAACGCCGATAGCGGTGTTCTGCATGATGATGCAGGGTTTCTTGCCGCCCATATACGCGCCGGCGCAAAGCCCCATGCCTTCGTCTTCCTTATTCGAAGGAATGTGAAAAATCTCGTCGCGTGCCTCAACCTCTTCGATGACGCCACCGAGCTGCTTGCACGGCACCGTGGTTACAAACTCGATGCCGTTTGCAACGAGATCATCAACGATGCGCTTATCAATACTTGCTGCCATTTCGGATTCCTTAAAGGTCCCTTCGTTTGCGTTCGAAGCGCACCGTGCAGGATGTTCTTGCACCTGTCAACTAATTCATATAACTCTTATATAAGAATTTTAAAGGCATATGAATTGACTGATTTTCACGCACAACCCGGTAACGGCCCTTTATACGAACAGGTCAAACACCTGATCGTTGAGCGGGTGGTTTCGGGTGTGTGGACTCCCGGCGATCGGCTGCCGTCGGAAACCGCCTTGGCGCGCGAAATCAATGTCTCCCAGGGCACCGTGCGCAAAGCCATGGATGATCTGTGCCACGAGAATTTACTGGTTCGTCACCAAGGGCGCGGCACCTTCGTCTCTATTCATACGGCGCAGCGCGAGCTCTATCACTTCTTTCACCTGGCCGGTGCCGACGGGATCAAGCGGTTGCCACAGCGTAGCGATGTCGTTTCCAATACGCGCCGACGCGCCAACCGCGCAGAGGCCGAACGTCTGCAATTGCCGGCGGCGGCGGAAGTCATCGTAATCAAACGAAATCGGCACTTGGACGGCCAGCCGGCCATTATCGAGACCATTGTGTTGCCGGCGACCCGCTTCGTCGGCTTTGAGCGCGAAACCGATATCCCCAATGAGCTTTATCAGCGATACGAAGAGATCTTCGGCGTCACCATCCACAAGGTTGAGGAAAGCTTGTGTGCCGTCGCCGCGACGCGCGCAGAGGCAAAAGCACTGGGCATCGAACCCGGCGCACCGTTGCTGGAAATCGACCGCACCGCCGAAACGCTCGAAGGCATGCCGGTCGAATGGCGGCTCAGCCGCTGCGACAGCCGTACGCACAGGTATCTGAATGAAAACGTCTAACTTGAAATTTCTCCAAGATATTTCCCAGAAGGAAACAGGACTGAACAATGGTTGAACAAGTGGAAACCGTCGTTGTCGGCGCAGGTGTCGTAGGCCTCGCGGTCGCGCGCGCATTGGCCATGAGCGGACGCGAAGTGGTCGTGCTGGAAAGCGAAGATGCCATCGGCACGCAGACAAGCGCGCGTAACTCGGAAGTCATCCACGGCGGCATGTATTATGCCAAGGGCAGCGACAAAGCGCGGCTCTGCGTCAAGGGCAAGCAGATGCTCTATGATTATTGCGAGTCGCACGGCGTCAATCATTCGCGCCTCGGCAAACTGATCGTCGCCACGGCGGACGAGGAAGTCCCGACGCTGGAGGAGATCCGCCAAAAAGGCATTACCAATGGCGTTCACGATCTCCGTTATGTTGAGGCCGACGAAATCCGCGAGTTAGAGCCCAACGTCAACGCCGCGCGCGCGCTGTTGTCGCCATCCACCGGCTTGGTCGACAGCCATGGCCTCATGCTCGCTTACCAGGGCGACGCGGAAAGCTGTGGGGCCATGTTGGCGTTGACCAGCCCGGTCGACAAAGGCCGCATTGAAGGTGATCGCATCGTGCTCGATGTCGGCGGCGAGACACCGATGCAGTTGGCGTGCAAGGAATTGGTGAACTCAGCCGGGCTGGGCGCACTCGCGCTCGGTGCATCGCTTGATGGTTTGGCATCCGAGCACGTGCCCGAAGATCCCAAACTGAAAGCCAAAGGCAACTATTTCATCCTCACCGGCAAAAGCCCGTTCAGCCGCTTGATCTATCCGGTTCCCTTCGTCGGTGGGCTCGGCATCCACTCGACGCTTGATCTCGGCGGGCAAACCAAGTTCGGTCCCGACGCACAATGGATCGAGAACCCCGACTACATCGTCGATGAAAGCCGCGTCGATGGCTTTTACGAATCGATCCGGCGCTTCTGGCCCGACCTCCCCGATGGTGCACTAACGCCGGGCTACGCCGGCGTGCGACCGAAATTGCGCGGCCCAGAAGCCGGCAAGTACATCGATGACTTCCTGATCCAAGGCCCCAAGGCCAACGGTGTGCCGGGTCTGATCAATTTATTTGGAATCGAGAGCCCCGGCTTGACGTCATCCCTGGCGATCGCCGAGGATGTGCTGAATTTGCTGCAGGCAAGCTAATTCACAGGCCTATTTATCAAACACGAGCGGCGCAGCCTCCTCGCGCCCGAACACCGGACGCAAGTTCGGCGTTGGAGCCATTCCACTTTTGACCCGAAAGAGATATTAAGGGTTCGATTCGTCGAGTTCTCACATTAATTGCCAGAGTTTTGCTGCCACCGGGCCGATCGGCTTGTTTTTCTGCCTTACCATTTTTACATCGGCACTTATCGGCGCGAAATCATTCGAACGCAGTTGAATAAGTTCGCGGTTTTCTATTTCAGTTTCAACCATGTGCCTGGGCATTCGTCCCCAACCCATGCCGGAAGAAATAATCCTTTTCTTCATGACGAAGTCATTAACCGTCCAAGGGGTTGTGGCTTTTAAAACTCCGACGGTCTTTTTCTCTTCATGGCGACTGGTGTCACGCACGATAATTTGTGGAATATCTTCCATGTCCTGTTCATTCAGCACGTCTGATCTTTTGGCGAGCGAGGATCGGGAGGACACAACGGCGATGAATTCCACATGATCGATGACCGCGAATTCAAAGCCGCTTTCGTCCGCGAGATGTTCGCAGATGGCGATATCGGCGTCGCCATCTTGAAGGCGCTCCATGGTGCCATTCAGGTTTTCCACCAACAGGATCAGTTTTGTGGCTGGAAACAGTTCCGTTACTTGTTTCAATACGGCCATAATCCGCTCCACTGGGGCGATGGCGCTCATGGCCAAACGAAGTTCCGGTTCCTCTCCCATCGAATAATGTTGAGCAAGGGTAGAGAATTCAGCCGCATGAGATAGTACCGTTCGAGCCTTGTCGTAAAGGGAGCGCCCTTCGTCGGTGAGTGTCGGACGATATTGGTCGCGATGGAAAAGCTTCAAACCAAGCCCCTCCTCCAAATTACGGATAGCGATGCTGACGGCCGACTGGCTGCGGTAAAGGGTTTCAGCGGCTGCGCGAAATCCTCCCTCATCGACGATGGCGCAAAGAACTTTCAGTTGATCCAAGGTCACGGTTTGCCTCCATCATGATATAAAAAATCTATCATCATGATCAAATAAATATTCTTTTTTTGCATCATTTTACAGCCCTAATATCGGCTCAGTTTCAACGAAAGAACGGAGACGGAAAAGGCATATCACGACTGAAGCGATTTATTTTGCTGGATATGCCCAGGTTACCGGCCCTCGCAGGCAAGTCAGCAAAAAATTGCACCCCATTGTGCGGGCGACCCCAAAGCCAGCCCGTTCAATGCATCACCTCAAGCACATCGTACAAAAAGGAACTCGACATGAAAAAAATCGCACGATTCATAATCTTGATTTCCGGTTTGCTGATTTCAGCAACCGCGTCGGCCCAAACCACCGCACAGAACAACGACCCCATGGGTGGCGAGGAATGGGGCCACAGCGTGAAGCACATCGCCGACGGAGTGTATGTATTCCGGTGGTGGGTATACCGGAACATTTTCATCGTCACCGACGAAGGCGTCATCGTTACTGACCCCATGAATCCGAAGGCGTCAAAGTTGCTGCGTAGCGAAATTCGGAAAATTACCGATAAGCCAGTGAAGTATGTTGTCTACAGTCACAATCATCACGACCATATTTCAGGTGGCAACATCTTCAAGGAAGAAGGGGCTAAATTCGTCGCTCATAAGAACGTCCTGAAACAACTGGGCGATCACCCGAACCCGGTTACGCCCTTGCCCGACATTATTTTTGACGACAGCTACGAATTGAAGTTGGGCGGAAGGACCCTGGGGCTTAAATACTTCGGCCCAAACCACGGCGACAGTTTGGTCGTCATGCGAATTCCGGAAGAGAAGATTCTGTTCATCGTGGATATCGTAACACCCCGCCGGGTGGCCTTCAGAACCATGCCCGATTTCTGGCCGGATGAATGGATCAGGTCGTTAAAGGAAATTGAGAAAATGGACTTCGACTATGTCGTTTCCGGCCACGGCCCCGCCAACCAACCGGCCATTGACCCAGCTTCTGTGGTGAAAGAACAACGGGGCTATCTGGAGGACCTCATGGCTGCTGTTAAAAAAGCCATGGACGGGGGTATGCACAGTCCCGACGCCTTGCAGAAAACGGTCAAACTACCGAAATATAAGCACTGGCGGAGCTACGACAAATGGTTGCCCATGAATATCGAGCGCATTTGGTATTTCTATCACATGGGCTGGTAAGTAAGGAACAGATCAACGACAATTCACGCCTTTGGGCTGGCCTTGCGCCAGCCCAAAGTCTTTTCAGAGAATGCGGTTCGATGCCAATTCAGTTATTTATGCCTCTTTCTGGCTATTCTCAGCCCTAAACCGGGACAGTAATTTCCTTCCGATGCTGAAGACCAAGCGGCCCTTCGATGGTCTGTCTTCAATCGTTTGAGAGCGTGATTAAGGAGATTACCTAAAGATTGGCCAACGGTTTCAGCACCGTGTTGTAGAGCTCTGATTTGGTCTCAACGCCAAGGCCCGGCGCCTCGGGCAAGCCAACGAGACCACCCTCGATCACCGCATCGTCGCCGAAGCCGCCAAATGGCTGAAACACCAACGGATAGGTCTCCGTGCCGCCCAATTGCAGCCCCGCCGCCAGATGCAGGCCCAATTGCTGGCCGCCATGGGGGCCGTGGCGTTCCGGCCGCCAGCCCAATTCCTGACCGGCCTTGACGATGGCGATGAACTCGCTCGGTCCGTAGCACAACGACGGATCGAACTGCAGCCAATCGCGATCGCGCCGCAAGCCCCCATGGCGCATCAGGTTGACGGCATCAATCAGAGAAAACAGGTTTTCGCCGGTCGCTAAAGGCATCTTCGCCGCCGCTGCTAAGTCGGCATGCGCCTCGTAGTCCAATGGGTCGATGGGCTCCTCGAACCAAGCCAAGCCGTACCCGGCCATGGCACCCGCATACTTGAGCGCACCATCGAGATCGAGTGCCGCGTTGGCATCGACGGCCAGGTTCTCGCCGCCACCCGCGACCTCCAGCGCCGCTTCAATGCGCGCCAAATCTTCATCCAACGGCGCGCCGCCGATCTTCATTTTCATCAACGTGTATCCGGCGTCGCGGTAGCCCTGCATCTCTGCCTTAAGACCAGCCAGGCCTTTGTCGGGATCGTAATAACCGCCGCCCGGGTAAACCGGCACTTGGGTGTCGAAGTCGCCATTATTGAAGCGCTCAGCGACGACCCGATAGAGCGGCTTTTCCTCAATCTTGGCCACGGCATCCCAAATGGCGGCATCAAGGGCGCCGACCGCGAAAGCGCGCTCGCCATGCCCACCGGGCTTCTCATTTTTCATCAGGCATGCGCGGACGTGGGCTGGGTCAAAATTTCCGCCCGTGTCATCAACCAAACTTTCGGGTTCAGCTTCGAGCAAACGCGGGATCAAGCGCTCCCGCAGCACGCCCCCCTGCGCATAGCGGCCGTTAGAGGTAAAGCCAAAGCCGACCACGGGTTTGCCGTCCCGTACGACGTCGGTCAGCACGGCGACGACGCTCAGCGTCATCTTGGAAAAGTCGATGAAGGCGTTGCGCATGGTTGAGCCCAGCGGCGCCGAAGTCTCGCGGATATCTATGATTTTCATAGCATTACTTAAAGCCGAGTTCTTGCGTCACATCAAGGCGGCACCTAGATTTCCAGGATAGATTCTTAAACCATAGGTTAGGAGCCGACGACATGCTCAAACCTCTCCTCTTTGCCACGTTGGCCGCAATCGGCAATGCGGTGTTCGTCTATGGCCAGCGCGCCGCACAACCGACCGCAAACCCCTTCCTGTTCACCTTCGCAGCCGTTGTTGTTTGCGCCGCGTTTTTCGGCGGCAGTGCACTTGTCTACCGCACGGGTGCCGACGCCACCTATTTAGCGGCGAATTGGAAAATGGCAACGCTCAGTGGTTTTGGCTTTTTTCTGACCTTCACCGGATTCTTCCTGCTCTATAACAATTTCGGCGCGGCTCAATACACGCTCTACGCGGTCATCTCTATCCTGACCACGTCGCTTGTCGTCGGCGTATTGATTTTCCGCGAAACTTTCAATGTCTACCACATGGCTGCCGTGGCGCTGGCCATTGCCGCCATTGCGCTGTTCACGATTGGAAACAACCAACCCGGAGGGTGAACTTGGACCTGTTCTTCATCCTGTTGATCTTACTGGTCGCTACCCGCACGTTCGGCGAAGTGGCGGAGCGGCTGGGACACCCGTCGCTGGTGGGCGAGTTGATCACCGGCATCGTGATCGGCGTGGCGCTGGCGCCCTGGGCCGACACCGAGGCGCACATGTTCGGCTTCGGCGGGATCGAGAAGAACGAGGTATTCCGGGCGGTCACCGACCTTGGCATGTTTTTCATTATGCTGTTCGCCGGCATCGAGCTACACCCGCATGAAATGGTGAAGCACTATCGCGCCGCCTTTGCCGTGGCCTTGGGCGGCATGATTTTGCCGTTGGCTTTGGGATTTGGGCTCGGTTGGTGGTTCTTGCCGCATTCGGATTATCTGTTGATCCAGGCATTATTCGTTGGCACCGCATTGGCCGTTACCGCCGTGCCGGCAACAGTCAGAATACTGATGGATCTGGGCCGTCTGCAAAGCCGTGCCGGACAAGTGATCATTGGTGCGGCGGTGTTCGACGATGTGCTGAGCTTGTTGCTGCTGGCATGGTTGACCGGGTTCCTGAGCGCCGGGACTGCGCCATCATTGACAGAGTTCGCATTGCTCGGCTGGAAGATCGTGATCTTCTTCGCCGTTACGGCGTTCATCGGCATCTTTATTTATCCGCGCGGCGGCCGATTACTAAAACACGTGCGCGAAAAGGAACTGGAGATCAGCGTCGTGTTGATCGCCGCGCTGGCTTTTTCCGTGTTTGCCGATTGGCTCGGCTTGCATTTCATCATGGGGGCTTTCGTAGCGGGCGCTTATTTCGGTCGTAAAACCGTCGATAAACGCACCTATGACGAGGTCCGTTCGAAAATCTCGGCGATGACGTTTGGGTTCCTGGCACCGATCTTCTTTGCCTCTGTCGGGTTGAACCTGGACCTGAGTGCGGTTACCGAGATTCCTCTATTCTTGGCATTGCTGATTGTCGCAGCCTTTGCCGGCAAGTTTTTGGGCGCCGGCGGCATGGCTATGGTAAGCGGCCTCAAGCGCGGCGAGTCAGCCGCCATCGGCATCGGCATGAGCGCGCGTGGCGCGGTCGAACTGGTGATCGCGGATATCGCGCTCGAGGCCGGCCTGTTTGCCATCCCGGGGCTCGAATCGCCGGTGATTGTTCATATGTTCTCGGCGGTCGTGATCATGGCCGTGGTCACGACGGTGGCAACGCCGGTAATGCTCAAACACATACTAACGCGTTGGGAAGTGGACTAGCTCGTCGCCATCCGGCGTTCACGCAGAGACATGGCTGCAGGCGCACCATCAGCACCCGGCTGCATAGGCGTCGAAATCGCCGTGACCGCCGCCTGCCAATCTTCACCCGTCTCTCCGTCACGGACGTCCAAGACATCGAAACCGCAACGATGCAGCGCCAGGTATTGGTCGCGCAAAATATCGCCCACGGCCCGCACCTCGCCTTCGAACCCAAAACGTTCACGCAATCGGCGCGCGTTGGAGTAGGATCGGCCATCGGTAAAGGCCGGAAACTCCAGCGCCACGAGATCGAGAAATTCGAGATCGTCGCCGATCTCGCCCGGTGTCTGCTCACTGGTCAGCCGTACGCCCAAGGGCCCGCCTCGAAGGATCAAGCGTTCACGATTGTCGCGCCAGCGGCGCAGGCTGACGATAATCGATCCACTTGCGGGAATGTCGTCGTCATCATTGAGATATACCCATGTGTCGTGCACCAAGGCACCGTGTCTAAGCAGCGGCATCGAAAGCCTCCGCGTAAATACGGTTCTTGAATGGCGCTTCGCCCAAGCGGCGGTACGTATCGATAAAGCGCTCACCATCACGGCGCAGCCCCACGTAGGTCTCTATGATGGCCTCGATCGCGTCAACGATGCGCTCACTCGAAAGTGCCGGGCCGATGATCTTGCCCACTGCCGCGTCGTCGCCAGGCGCACCGCCGAGTGTGATTTGGTAGTATTCCTCGCCCTGGCGGTCGACACCCAGGATGCCGATGTGACCCACGTGGTGGTGCCCACAAGCGTTGATGCACCCCGAAATTTTGAGCCGCAACTCACCGATATCGTGCTGACGCTTCAAATCGGCAAAGCGCATGGAGATACGCTGCGCCACAGGAATAGAGCGTGCACTGGCGAGGGCGCAAAAATCGAGTCCCGGGCAGGAGATGATATCACTCACCAACCCAATGTTCGCCGTCGCCAATCCAAGCGTACGCAACTCCTGCCACAAAGCGGCCAAATCCGATTGCTTGACGTTCGGAAACACCAGATTCTGTTCGTGCGTGGCACGCAGTTCATTGAGGCTGTAGCGTTCGGCCAAATCGGCGACGGCCTCCATTTGGTCGGCGGTTACGTCACCAGGTGGTTGGCCTTCGGGCTTCAAGGAAAGCGTCACGATAGCGTAACCAGGCTGACGGTGGGCCGCCACGTTGGCCCGCACCCACTGGGCGAAGTCTCGGTCTTCAAAGCGCTTAGCGGCAAAACTTAGGTCTTCGGTGGGAAGATCGTCGTAAACCGGCGGCTGGAAATGCGCCTCAATGCGTGCGATCTCGGTGTCCGGCAATGCCAGCGCGCCTTCACGGATACGCTGCCATTCGTCTTCCACCAGTTCACCCAACGCATCAATGCCCAACTCATGCACCAGAATTTTGATGCGCGCCTTGTACTTGTTATCGCGCCTACCCATCAGGTTGTAGATGCGCAGCACGGCTTCCAGATAGCTCAACAGATCGCGCTTGGGCAGGAACTTCCGAATGGTCTTGGCAATCATCGGTGTGCGTCCCATACCGCCGCCTACCAGCACTTCAAACCCGATTTCGCCGTCCCAATTGCGACGCAAAATCAAACCGATGTCGTGGAAACGCACGGCTGCACGGTCCTCGGCAGCGCCGTTGACGGCGATCTTGAACTTGCGCGGCAAGAAGGAGAATTCCGGATGCAGGCTCGACCAT
>JABIPG010000261.1 GCA_018698795.1 Rhodospirillaceae bacterium | reverse complement strand
TCCACAAGCCGGTAGAACAGGCTGGTGCCGCAGGATTTGCAAAACCCGCGCTCCGCCCAGTCCGACGACCTGTAGACGCCGATATTGTCGCTGTCGCCAATAGCGTTCTCGAACCGGACATCAGTGCCGCAATTCACGGCCATCAACGGCCCACCGCCACCCCAGCGCCGGCACATGGCGCAATGGCAAGCCGCGAGGTGGGGCTGCGCCGCGCCGGCATTGAACGTGACCGCGCCGCAAAGGCATTGGCCTGAAATCGAACGCGTATCATCGGACATGGCGAACTTTCCTTATGTAACCTAAGCATCCCGAATTAGGGAAGTTTACGCCGAGTCCGAACGGTCCGCCAGTGCCGCCAATTGGCGATCATGCCAGCCCGACAATACGGCCAGCGCAGTGACCGCACCGAGCATGGCCATAAACATATCCCACTGCGAATCCCACACGTCGCCTTGCGTACCCAGAAATGATTGCGCGTCCTCGCCCAGCGCCACCGCGGCCCACCATTCCACCAATTCATAGAAAGCGCTGAAAGCCAGACAGATGGAGACCACGAGATAGGCCAGCATTTTTCCGGGCCGGAGTGCGGTTTTCCGCAGCAAAATCTCTCTCGCCAAAATCGCCGGGACAAAGCCTTGCGCGAAATGACCTAGCCGATCGTAGTGGTTGCGCCCGAGATCGAGCGCATCTTGCACCCAAAAGCCTAAGGGGACTTGAGCATAGGTGTAATGCCCGCCGACGATCAAGATCAGCCCATGGATAAAAACCAGCCAATACAACAACGACGTCAGCGGGAATGAATTGAGCGTCAGCACCATGATGGCGATGCCGATAAACACCGGCGCCACTTCCAACACCCATGTGAGGCGGTCATGCGGTGATATGCCGGAGACGATCAGCACAATCAGCCAAAGCACAATAACGACAAGCGGTAGGCGGGGCGCGTGCATCATAGCGAAAGCATAAGCACGCTATACGGGCCACGAAAGGATAAATCGAACCTACATTTACCGAACATCAAGCCGTGACTCAGAATTCGAAGAGTCGCTTAGTTTTCGCAAACCCGATCCATGAGACGCTCTATAAAAGCTTCGCCGGCCTTTATCTGTTCGAGCGTAATAAATTCGTTCGGTTTATGCGCCTGGTCTATGGAGCCTGGCCCACAAACGACCGTGGGAATGCCGGCGCGTTCCTTGAACAGGCCCGCCTCGGTGCCAAAAGCGACCTTGGCGTGATCGTTGCGGCCGGCCAGAGCCTTGACGAAGGTAACCACCTCGTCGTCGACGTCCATCTCCAGCCCCGGCATGTGATTGATGCATTCTATGTCGATGCCGGTGTCGGCGTGAATGGCCTGCATGGCGGGTTCCAGCACGTCGCGGGCATAGGCGCGAATTTCTTCTTCCAGCGCGTCGTCATCTTGGCCACCGATGTAGCGGAACTCGCATTCAAAGCGGCAGTCCTTGGGCACGATATTGAGCTGTGTGCCGCCGGAGATGACGCCCGTGTGCACAGTGGTGTGGGTAACATCGTAAAGCTCATCAAACGGGCCTTCGCCTTGGATGCGTTCGGCAATGTCACGCAGCTTGGCGATGAACCGCGCCGCGAATTCAATGGCGTTGACGCCGTGCGGCGCCAAGCTCGAATGCGCCTCGAAGCCACGCACGTGAATGTTGTAGCTGCGCTTACCTTTGTGGCCGGTAATGACCTGCATTGAGGTCGGCTCGCCAACGATGCACATGGAAGGTTTAATGGGCATGCCGTTCAGTTTTTCGATCAAGCGGCGCACACCGATGCAGCCGATTTCTTCGTCGTAGGAAAAGGCTAAGTGCAAGGGCGTTTTTAGTCCGCGGGCCTGGAATTTCGGCAGCATCGCCAGCGCGATTGCGATGAAGCTTTTCATATCCGACGTACCACGACCGTAGAGCTTGCCGTCTTTTTCGACCATCTGGAACGGGTCGGTGTGCCAGTCCTGGCCATCCACCGGCACCACATCGGTATGGCCCGAAAGCATCACACCGGGAATGCCCTGGTCGCCGACGGTAGCATATAAGTTCGCCTTGGTGCCCTCAACGTTATGCACCAACTGGCTATCAATACCCAGGTCACCCAGATATTCTTGCACAAAAGCGATAAGTGCGAGATTGGACTCGCGGCTGGTGGTATCAAAAGCGATAAGTTTCTCGATCATCTCGATGGATGTAATTTCGGGCATGAGGACTCCTGGGATGGCGGGCTCGGGTGTATATTCAAAATTGACCTGCCCGCGACAGTTTGCAAGCTTCTTGGAGCGGCGTATTTTGTTTTTCTTTGATGGAGACGTTTTCGCGCATGGCGGACAACACCCCTGAACCGATACCGGAGACGCCACCCGGGCTGCGCGACTATCTCGTTGCTCGGCGTGCCGAGCAGTTTGCTTTCCTGTCGGCGCTGGTGCGGATCAATTCTGAGAATCCGCCAGGACATAGCGCTGGCGTGACGAGAAAACTGGAAGAACTTCTGCTCGGCCAAAACTTCACCATTGAGCGACGACCAGTGGATGCGGATGCGGCTATGGCACTGGGGCGAGAGCCTTACGATATGTTATCCGTCAGCTTGGAGTTCGGCGATGACCCGGCCGCCGGTCCGATGCTGGTGTTGGCCTGTCATGCGGATACGGCGCCGGCAGGGCAAGACTGGACGCATGATCCGCAGGGCGCCGCCATTGACGGAGGGCGTATGTTCGGTCGTGGGGTTTCAGACGGAAAGGGCGACCTGGCGGCTTATGTATATGCGCTGTTGGCTGTGCGTGATTGCGCCGATGGTCTGCAAGGGCGGGTGCAACTGCTCATCGGATTTGATGGCGCCAGTGGTGGGGAGTTGGGCCCGCACCGATTGTTGGCTGGGGCGGATCAACAGCCGAATTTTGCCATTGTGCCGGGGGCGGCGCGTGCCATTGGCACGACGGCGACGGGCGTGCTGGATTTGGATGTCAGTGTCAAAGGCGTATCAGCACCGGCGGGCTCGCCACAGATGGGCGCAGATGCCCTTGAGGGTGCCGCGGCGGTCTTGAGCGCGCTTTATCGACATCGAGATACCTTATCGACCCGTACATCCGAGATTGAAGGCATTGGATCGCCGACCCTGGTGGTGACGGAAATCCGTGGCGGCGAGGGGGCGCTGGCGGTGCCTGGCGAGGTGACAATGCTGGTCGATCGGCGTTTGCTGCCCGAAGAGGACGCCAAGGCAGTCGAAAGCGAGGTAACCAACATTATCGGTCGCGCCGCAGCGCCGATTCAAGGCGTGGTGTGTCGGGTGCGCCGACGGCGGTTGTTGCATGCCGTTGTGCCTGGAGATGAGGTTTCAAAGCTGCGTGATTTGATCTCGGCGGTGTGCGAACAAGTGACCGAAGAGCGACCCGCCGTTTACGGTGCGGCGTTCGAAACATCGGCTCGTGATTTTGCCGCGGCGGATGTGCCGGTGGTGATGTATGGCGCCGGAAGCGTTGGCGCGACAGGTCACATGGCAACTCGCCCGGATGAGGCACTGGTGTTGGATGATTTACGCGTTGCGACCGAGGTGTTGGCCAACGCGATCATTGAGCTATTGGGTGGTCAGGCGTCGTCCAGCACGCCGTAAGCTGGTGAAAACGGCAAATTCATCCCAAAATGACGCTGCAAGTCGTCGGCTGACGTGATGGGCGTCGTTTCCGCTTCAGCGTCCCAATCAACGCGTCCGCCGAATGAATCCCGGATTCGAATTTCGGATTTCTCGATTTTTATGGCGCGATAAACCGGTGTCCCGAAGCCGACATGACAACCTTCGAAACCGGTTTTATCAAAATGCAGACACCGTGCTTTCGCCTCATCACCCAATCGGAATAATCCAAGATCAAGGCGCCCGGGTTCGCGCTCACCCAAGCGCGGCGCGGCGTGGGCCATTACCGATCGATAAGCGTCGCGGCGCTTGGGTGCTGCGGTGTAAACATAGCTTCCAGGGTCCGTCAGCCAGTCGACATCATCGATGTGCAGTTCGATAGCGAGTTGATCGTTGTGCGCGTGACCGCCGCGCCCATTCTGTCCAATGGGTCCACAACGGACCGAGAGAAAAAACCTCGGAGACTTGAATATGAACAAGCCGAAATTGGGGTAGGTGATGAGTTCTAAATTGTTGACGATGTCGGGGTCTGCAAGCGGGATTTGGGTTTCCGATTGGCGCCCGGCCTTCTCGGCCTTCCCGTTGTTGGTGTTGTTTGATACGGCAATTGTCATGGCTTTCGGCACGGCCTCCAAGGGGAGTTTTCGTCCCCCAGCCAGGGCCGCGACCAACTGGGTTTCAAACGCGAATTCGGGCCCGGCGAAATTCACGAATTCAACGTTGTCATCGATTAAGGCGGCAACGGCGGCGGTGAGGCTTCGGTGATCGAGGTGATTTTCACTCAGCTCGTCCGTGAAGTGCGCTGCGGACAGTTTAAAGAAGCGCCCCGAGTCATTGTCTCCGACCTGGACCACCCGGCCTCCGGGTTTGGTGACATCCATGGAGAAACGCGCCATACGGTGCAGGCGTTCTGCGAAACCATGCGGGAACGCGCCGGGACCAGCACGGCCAAGGATCAGAGCGGTCGTATAGGAAATCATCTCGGCGGACAGTCGATGGTAGCAGGTGGAGGCCTCGAAATTGGTGCCGTCGAGTTGAAATTGCGCTTCCGTTTCGGCCAATAATTCCGTTACGGCGAACTGCCACCAGGCCCGTGTTTCCGGATCTTCGGGCAGGGCGGCAGCGATGAACGTCAGGCCGCAAACGTCAGCCAGGTAATGATTTCCATTCATGCCCGAGCCGTTTTCAAGGTTGGCCATGATATGCCGACCGTGATCAAGCAAGCTGGCGCCGAGCACAAGCTCGAACGCACCGTCCCTCGGACCAAGCAGCCAATGGGCTAAGACCATATTAGCGGCGCGAATCGCAACGTCCATGGTGCATACCCAATTGACCCCATAGCCGGGTGGATTGGCGGCGATGAAGTCGAGGATTTGGTTGCGGCACTCTTGCTTATATAAGGCATCGTCGCGTCCGGCGAGGGCCATCGTCACGAGATGTTGTAGACGTGCCAGTTCCCACGGCACCTTGATGTCTACACCCGGTTCGTGCCCGTAGAGGATGGTTGCACTCCATTTATCTTCGCTCCACCGGTAGCCGGATTTGAAATCCAGTTGCCAATCGATCGCGGCATAATTGGGCGCAATATGGGCGCGGATTTCGTCGGAACCTCCGCGATTTCCCTGCGTCAATGGGCGTGGGGCATCGGCCTTATAGTGGGCACCATCAAACCCGCGGCACGACATGCCGTGTTCGACTTTGATCCAGCCGCTGCCGAGAAGATCAAACTCGTGCGCAGCATAACGTGTAGCCACCGACCGATGAGTCGAATTCAGCGCCTCTGTTGCGGATAAATGATCTCTCAGAGCTTTCGGCGGTAGCGGCAAGCGAAAATCAGCCGGTGCAATGGCGTAAGTGCAGCGCCCGGCATTGATCCAGGCCGACCAATTTGCGCCCACATGGCGTGATAAAATTGAGGAAGTTTTGCTTATAGCAGCGCCCGGCGTTAACGAGCGGGCGTAGGTGAACAGATGGCGCAGGCTCATGGAACAGGTCCGGGATTGGTGTTCAGGG
>JABIPG010000043.1 GCA_018698795.1 Rhodospirillaceae bacterium | reverse complement strand
GCGGCGCGTGTCCTCTGCAAGCTTGCTAAAAGCCCGAACGATCCGCCAATGGGCGACGGCGTTGGGCAATCGGTCCATCACGAGTATGAGGCCTACGGCCGCAAAGACCCCCGCCACAACGAAAACCAGGGAGGCGCGCATGATCCCATCCTCAATTCGCTCGAACAAAGACGGCAGACTGACTGCAATCATCAGTGCAACACCCACAAAAGTCGCCACCCTTTCCAGCGCCACGGAGGTGAAGGCATCCCCGAGCATCATTCCAGACTTATGAGCCTTCCATATGCGAATGGCGTCTCCGCCCACCATGCCCGGCAGCACCAAATTGAAGAAAAGACCAATGTATTGGAAAGCGAAGGAGTGACGCCACGACAAAGGAGTTCCGATAGCGCCTGCGATCAAGCTCCAACGGATAGCCCCAAAAAATATCTGAACAATAAAAAAGCTGAAGGCCAAGGCAAGGGTGCCCCACCCCATCTTGCGCACCAATTCCCAGAGCTGGGCCCCATCGGTGTCCGCCGCCAGATACCATAGAACACCAAAAGACACCGCGGCCTTTATCGCCAAAACGAGAAACTTTTTCATACCTCTACAGCATCCGCACGGATGTTCTTTATTGCCGTACTATACCCCAAATCGTCCAGATATAGCTGTGCAATCAAGGCCCGCATGGTTATTTTCTCCTGCGTGATAAAAAGAGGCCTCATGTTCGATTTCGATCCTGCCCTGATGACAATACTTTGCTGCCCCGATTGCCGGGGTGACTTGCACGGCGACTTTGCTATGGGGAATGTTGCCTGCGTAAGGTGTGGGCGCTCCTACACCGCCGTAGGAACGGGAATTCTGGATCTCATGCCCTCCTCTGGCAAGTCCCTACCCGAGTCCTACAATGATCCTGACTATCAGAAAATGTCAGCGCTGTTTGATGAGGCTCAATCCTACTTTACTGAAGGCAACAGCCTGTTCAATTCCATCCACAACGCGTCCCACGCGACGATTAGAAACTGGCTAAGGGAAAGCAAGGAGGACGGATGGACCTGTGATGTGGGATGCGGCCAAGGCCACCACTGGGAGTTCTTTGAAGGTGCCTGGGATCGGTTTATTGGCATCGACATTCGCCTTGAAAGCTTGGAAAAAATCCGCCGTCGTCACAAAAAGGGCCTCCTTATCCAGGCTGACCTGACCAGCTTGCCCTTTAAGGACGGCGCGTTCCAAAGGTTACTGTCAATCTATGCTCTTGAGCACATATATCACTTGGACGACGCCGTTTCGGAAATGGCACGTATTCTGCCCCAGGGCGGACAGGCGTATATTGGCCTTCCCTGCGAAGGAGGCTTGGCCTGGAATTTTGGCCGTAAGCTGACCTCTGAGCGAACTATGTCCAAACGATATAATTTGGACTACCGCAAATACATCCGCCTGGAACACTGTAACGATGCAGCTGATATCCTGGAGACCTTAAGTCGGGTATTCAACCCTGTTCGCACACGCTTTTTTCCGTTGAGTTTCCTGCCCGCAATTTCATTGAACCTAATCGTGTCGCAACACTTTGAGCGGCGTCCGTGAAACTGGGAAGGAAGAACAAAATAAATAGCTTATTTGGGTGCTGTTAGACGAATTCGAACTCGTTTCAGATCAGCACAATATCACGGCATTTATGCAGCACAAAAATGCTGCCACTCGGCAAGAGCGTCAGTGTAAAAATCATTCCAGTCGTCTTCTGAGTTTTACAAACCTCCTTGGCGCGCTCGGCGATACGCCACCAGATCGTAAGGTTCAGTTTGGCCTGTGCCACTTCCAGTTCGAAATTCGAGGGACAGCACCTCATTCCGACCGGTGCATCATTAGATATTCTTTATTTATACCTATCTTAGGATTTTATTGACTTTTTGTAAAAACCTGATATGTAAGGCGCGCATCATCGTTTGAGCGATGACGGCACGCTATTTGACATTCGTATAGGGAATTGACCGGAACCGATGCTTGCCGATGGGTGGGAATGTTGGGGCCGGTCACGTCAACAAAAGTCGTCATTCCCGCGAATGCGGGAATCCAGGCGGTGTTTGCCGATGCGTCGGCGCTTGAAGGATATGACGCCTTCGCCATCAACTGGGCCCCGCCTTCGCGAAGGCGACGGGAGTGGTTGAGCCATGTGTGGGAAATTGGGTTCGTTCCCCAGATTTTTTTACAAATCGATTAAAATCAACGGGTTCTGACCCGGGTTTTCCCGTCGACAGGGCCTTTTTTAGGCCTTATCGACGAAATCCCGGTAGTCATCCACCAAATCCTCGACGGCGGCCTTAAAGATGCGCTCGCCGATTTCAGCCGTGGCGCGGCCCGGGTTGGAGCCGATGCGGCCATCGGGGAAGTTGCGGCGGTAATCGTCGGCGTCGTAGATCACGCCCTTGGGTGCGCGTGGCGGATCGATCGGGGCCTGACTGACGCGCGCGCCGTCTTCGGGAAAGCCGAAATAGGTGAGCGCCACTTCCGACGGGGTCGCATGTGAGCCCTCGTCTTCGCCGAATTCTTCTCGTGATATCTCGCCCACCTTGCCGCCCATGTACCAATTGCGCATCACGCAACGCAAAGCCGGTCGGTTCGATGCCGCTGTGCGCAAACTCGACTCAGCGTAGACCTCGGAGAAAGCGGCGTTGACGGTGTTCACGTTGCCGCCGTGGCCATTGATGAAATAAAACCTCTCGAACCCGTGCCGTGCCAAGGAGTTGATCATATCGCGCACCACCGCGATCAACGTCGAGGGCAGCAGCGTCATGGAGCCTGGGAAGCCCAAATGATGCTGCGCCATGCCGACGTTGATGGTCGGCGCTACCATGGCCCCGACCCGGTCTCCCACTTCGAAGGATATCATCTCCGACGTCAGCGCATCCGTGCCGATAAAGCCGTTGGGGCCGTGCTGTTCGGTCGATCCGATAGGTAGAATGATACCGGTCGATTCCTTTAAGTAATCCTCGACCTCGGGCCAAGTGGCGAGTTGCATGCGCATATTTCATTCTCTCCGGAGCTATGGATTGTGATCAGACTTTCGTGATTGTCGCCTTGGTGCGTCGCCGCTTCAAGTCCCGGATCAGAAAACGTGCCGGATGCAGGGCATTGAGCACCGTTTTCGGTTGCGGCGTCGGCGCGCCACGCATCTGTGCCGCCAAAATATCCGCCGCCAAAGGTGCTGTCAGAAAGCCGCGCGCGCCCAACCCGGAAAACACAAACAAGCCCGCCCGATAAGGTGCCATCGGGAATGTCTGATAGGTTCGGCCATGGTGGAGGTCAGCGTAGGCGATTTCATATGCAGTGCGATCTGGCAGCGCGCCGACAAACGGCATGCGGTCTTGGGTGGTGCCGCGCATGCCGACCCAGGCGCTCGCTTCACGGCTCATGCCCGCCGCCGTTTGCGGCAAACGTGCCGCAAGAATCTCCAAATTCGAGCGATTGTCCGCGTCCCGCGCCGAGCGCCAATCGACAGCATCCAGATCATTGATACGCTCAAAGCTCGACCCCAGCACATGATCAGGCGAAGGCGGCGTCAAGTAACCGCCATAGGAGATCGGCGCGGTTTGCGCCTCGGATGCCGGCGATGCCGGCAAGCGCGTCACCTGCCCCCGGTTGGCGACCAACTCCAGGTCCCCAACGTCGGCAAACTCCCCGACCGCATGGCCAGCGGCGAACACGACCGCTGTAAACGGTTTGGCAATCTCACCATTGGCGGTCAATAGCTGCCAGCCGCCTTCGAACGGCTGAATTGCGACGATAGCTGCGCCGCCGACAAACGCGATGTCTCCGGCAATAGCTTGGCAAACCGCTGTCGTATTTAGCGTGCCCGCGTTCGCAAACCACGCGCCGCCTAGGGCTACCGGCAAGCCCACTCGGGCCGATGCGGCGTCGGGGTCAAGCCACTCGGCGTCGGGGACAATGTCGCTCTCGGCGAATGTTCGAAAGCGGGCCGCATCTTCGTCGTCGCGCCCAACCGCCAACAGGCCACGATGCAGCCATGCGCCATCCAGCCGGTCATATAGCTTGGTCGCGCGGCGGCATGCGGCAGCATGAAACCAGCCGTCGGCGTTGGCCGATAGGTATGGGCGCGGTTGCACGACGGCTGCGGGCGTGCCCGATGCTCCGGCGGCAACGCCCTCTCCGGCGTCAAAAATCGTCACCGAATACCCAGCTTCGACCAGTGACCGCGCAGCGCAACATCCAGCAATACCGGCGCCGATCACGGCCACCTCACTGCCCGGCGCCACGGGATCGGGTGACGCAAACCAAGGTACAGAATCAACCCTATCCACTGCCGAAGAAAAATGCCCCGCCAGGCATTCGCGCTTGGCACCATGCCCCGGGCGCTTTTCGATCTTGAAGCCGGCGTCTTCAAGGCCGCGCCGCACCACGCCGGCTGCGCTATACGTTGCGAGCCGGCCATCGGGATTGGTCAACCGAGCGAGTTCTCGAAACAGCTCGGCGGACCACATATCGGGGTTCTTGGCCGGTGCAAACCCATCCAGAAACCAGGCATCGACTTTGGCCTCCAGCCCGCTCAGCATCTCCAGCGCATCGCCGTACAGCAACAATAACGTGACGCGCCCACCGTCAAGAGACACCTGGTGATAGCCTGGCAAGTTCGGAGGCAAACTCGACAGCAGATCCGCTGAAAGGTCGCCGAACGAACCATGTACCCGCGCCATGTCAGCCGCCGCCAAGGGAAAGCCTTCAACCGATACGTAATTCAGCTGCGCATCGGACGCAGCACTTTGCCGCCACGCTTGCCAGAGGCTCAGAAAATTGAACCCCGTTCCGAACCCTGTTTCGCCAATCGTGAACTGTTGGCGCTCCGCCCAGACATTGGGGGCGCCTATACCGTCCAGAAACACATGGCGGGTTTCTGCCTTGCCGTCGCCGCTGAAATACGGATCGCCGAACCGCGCCGAAAACGGCATACCATCTTCGGGCCAATTCAGTTCGGGTGAGAGCAATCGCTTCATCTTCCGGTGATAGCCCAGCCACGCGCATGGCGCAATTGCGCTTCTGCCTCTGGAACTGATACGCCCGTCCGGTTAATCTAATGCCCAGGAAACAACGATATCTCCGGGAGGAGCAAACCATGACCGACACCATGATCGTAACCTCGGATGCCTTCAACGACGGCGAACCGATCCCCGCACGCAACGCCTTTTGTACAGCATGCCCAGACGAACACTCGAAAATGAGCACCAATGTCAGCCCACAATTGAGCTGGTCGGGTGCACCGTCGGAAACCAAAAGTTTCGCCGTGATTTGCGTCGATGTGGACGTGCCCACTGTGTTTGACGACGTCAACTCTGAAGAACGTACCATTCCCGCCGATATGCCGCGCCAGGATTTCTATCACGGGCTTTTGGTGGATGTGCCGGCGACGTTGCACAGTTTGGCGGAGGGCGCCGAGTCGGAAGGCCTGATCGCCGGCGGCAAAAACCCCGGCAAGGTGGCGCACGGTATTCGCGGCATCAACGATTTCACCATGTTCATGGCATCCAACCCGGACATGGCCGGCGATTACGGCGGCTACGACGGGCCTTGCCCGCCATGGAATGACGAGTTGCTGCATCACTATGAATTTCGCATTTATGCACTAGATGTAGAAAATTTGGGGCTGCCGACAAGCGGAGATTTTCGTGGGCCCGACGTGATGGCGGCGCTGCAGGGCCATGTTTTGGCCGAGGGTAAAGTCACCGGGACCTACACCCAAAATCCTGACGTCGCCAGTTAGGCCGTTACCTGAGGCGGCAATTCAAGCGCCACCCGGAGCCCGCCTTCCACCCGGTTTTCGACGCGCACGTCACCACCGTGCGCTTGCAAAATCGTGCGGACGATGGCCAAGCCGAGACCGACGCCGCCGGTCTCGCGGTTGCGCGATTCCTCAAGCCTCACGAAGGGCTCAAACACCCGCGCCAAATCGGCCTCAGGGATACCCGGGCCATCGTCTTCGACAACCACCGCGATGCCGTTCTCCTGGCGCTCGATACGGACGCCCGCCGAGCCCGCATAGGCAAGCGCGTTTTCGATAATGTTTCGGAGCGCACGGCGCAATGCATTGGGCCGGCAGCGAACGACAGTACGCTCGCCTTCTATCGATGAGAACGTAACTGCGCCGCCAAGATCGGCGGCATCTGCCACGACGCTTTCCGCCAATGCGCCAAGATCCGTCTCTACGAAAGCTTCTTCGGTGGCGTCTTCACGCACGAAGCTGAGCGTCGCTTCCGCCATGGCCTGCATCTCGTCGAGCGTAGCCAGAATTTTGGCCTGCAGCTTCGCATCATCGATGAACTCCGCACGGATTCGCAGCGATGTGATCGGTGTGCGCAGATCGTGCGAGATCGCCGCCAACATGCGGGTGCGGTCTGCGATAAAGCGCTGCTGTCGGGCTTGCATACGATTGAAGGCCGCGATGGTATCGCGCACGTCACGAGGGCCCTCTTCCGTGACCGGTTCAAACACTTGACCTTGCCCGGCGCGTTCAGCCGCAGCCGCAAGCCCTGCCAATGGCCTGGTTACCCTGCGCACCAGCAACACCACTAAGATGACCAGCGCCAAGGCCGTCACCAACATCGCCGTCAGTGACGCCGCCGCCCAACTGGGCGTCACCGGCGGCAACAGCGAGTGTGCATTCAGCCAACCGCCGCCCATTAACTTGACGGAAATGACCATACCTCCGCCGGAGGGCGTTCCCGGCCAGTCACGGCGATGCCAAAACCGGCGCTCGTTATCATCGTCGTCGTCATCATCGCGATCGAATGACATGTGATCTCGGCGCATATGACGCCAAGGCCCCCAGCGCCAAAAACCATCGCGTTCCTCGGCTTCTCCGACCCGGATGTTCCGGCCTTTGTCGAGACGTCGCGCCAAACGTCGGCGGATGACGTTGGCACGAAACCCATCTTCCTCGTCATCAACCGCGCTTTCTCCACTCAGAGAGAATACCAACAGTCGGTCTCCTGCCTGATCGGCGATGGCGACGCGCCGATGCGCCGGCGCGCCTTCCACCAGCCGCACGACGGACGCAATCCGCGACAGAGACTGAAAACGGCTGGCCTCTTGCACAGCGAAACGGCGTTCGTCGACAAATGCGAAAAAGCTCACCATATGCGCTGCTACCACGACCAGCAAAAGACCGGCAATTAACTGCCCCGCCAAGCTTTTCGGCCAGAACCGCATCACGACACCTCGCCTTCGCGTTTAACTTGGCCCGCAAACATATAGCCGCCGCCACGCACGGTCTTGATCAGTTCAGGCGCCTTGGGGTCCACTTCAATCTTCTTCCTCAGGCGACTAACCTGGTTGTCGATACTACGGTCGAAAACGTTGGCCTCCCGGCCTTGGGTGATGTCGAGCAACTGATCGCGCGACAACACCATGCGCGGATGACGTAAAAAAGCATCTAGGAGTGCGAATTCCGCCGCACTCAACGGCATGGCAACACCTGCGGCATCAATCACTTGCCTCCGGGCGAGATCGAGGGTCCAACCCTCAAAGCGGACTTGAGCCGCATCGACCGGTTGGCGCTGCGGCGGCAGGCTGTGCACGCGCCGCAGGACGGACTTTATACGCGCCAGCAATTCTCGCGGATTGAACGGCTTGGTGACATAATCATCTGCCCCCATCTCGAGGCCGACAATGCGGTCGGTGTCGTCGGCCCGCGCGGTCAGAAGAATGACCGGGATTTGGGTCGTTTCTCGAAGATACCGGCAAAGCGACAACCCGTCTTCACCAGGCATCATGATATCCAGCACAACCAAGTCAACAGCCGCCCCTTCCAGTGCGCGCCTCGCGGCAGCCGCATCGGCGGCCATTGTGGCGCGGTAGCCGTTCTTGTCGAGATAATCGGCCAAGGGCTCGCGGATATCGAGGTGGTCATCGACGACCAAAATGTGCGGTTGCGTGTTCATATCCCCACTATGCCGCGCGAGGCCGATCATTTGGGAAAAAATTTGTAACCGTTTGTCGCAAATCGCCGATCCGCCACAAACTGCGACAATTTAACCTATTCCCGACATACGCCTGCGACACGGCGGGTGTTGAATAGGGGCATCGGGACATTCGGTCCCGGCCACTTTTCAACAGATCACATGAGGAGAGAAATTATGAAACGCTCAACAAAAATCATCACCGCCACAGCCGTCATCGCACTCGGCGTCGCCGCCATCGTCGGTACCGGCATTGCAGGCTCGCGCTGGGGTGGGCAACACCAAGGCTATGGTCAACATGCCGGCTACGAAATGGGTATGAAGGGCGGCATGCACGGAGGCCGGCACGGAGGCGGCCCGCGCATGATGGAACGCTTCGATGCCGACGGAGACGGCAAGGTTACGGCTGCGGAAGTCGCCAGCGTGCGCACCAAGGCCATGAACGACTACGACGCCGACAAAGACGGTGCACTGACCTTAAATGAGTTCAAGGGCCTCTGGGACGAACACATGCAGGGCCGTCAAGTGCGCGGCTTCCAGCACTTCGATGCCGATGGCGACGGCAAGATCACCGTTGATGAATTGAAAGCACCGACAGAACGCATGTTCTCGCGCATGGACCGAAATGACGACGGTGTTATTTCCGACGATGATATGCAGCGAAAAGGTTGGGGCTGGCGCCATCACGACAATGACGACGACGACCGCCCGCGCGGCCCGAAAAACCGCGCTAACTAAGCGTCACCCGCTCCCCCGAGGCAACTGTATATACAGTTGCCCCTCCCCCTGCCGCCGGTTATCGCAAGATGCCGGCGGCAATCGTTTGTGGGTTACGGAAGAAGAACGATTTTCGAGGCCGCACTTCGCCCGTGCTCGAGATTGTCGAAGGCTTCGGCGCCGGCGTTGAGCGGAAGGCGCTCAATCCAACTGAGATCACCCAGCACCCCGTCCGAGATTGCCGCAATCGTGGCCCGGAAATCCACCATCGTATAGGTGTAGGTGCCGATAAAGGTGACTTCCTGCAACGTAAATTTTCGGATGTCCGCACCTTCTTTTGTATCCATCAATCCGATGTGCGCGACGACCCCGCCGGGTCGTACCGCCCGACTGGCCAGCTCGCGCGTCACGCCGCCACCAACCGCATCAATGATCAGCCCAAATGAATTCTCATCCACGCCATCGGTGCTGGTGGGGTCAATCGTTTGAAATGCACCAGCAGCCCTGACGGTTTCACGTCGACCCGAGTTGGTCTCGGCAACGGTGATATCTTTCGCACCACGGCTCGCCAACACCAACGCAGCCGACAGGCCGACAGCGCCACCTCCAATGACCATGGTGCGCGTTTCACCCAAGGGCCGCCACAATGCACGTTCGGCCACGGTGACAGCATGCAGGGCCGTAGCGATTGGTTCTGTCAGTGCGGCCTGCGCCACGTCCATATCATCGGGCACCGGCAAGATATTGGTTTCCGGGATATTCACGAATTCCGCAAAGGCGCCTTGCCTGGGCGGCATCGATATAATTTCGCGTTCGCGGCAAAGATTGGCGCGACCACCCAAGCAATCGTCACAATGGCCACACGACACCAGCGGATTGATGACCACACGGCGGCCTTCGTGCCTGCCGCCAAGCGCTCGCCCGCAAGCTTCGTGACCAAGGATCAAGGGGGCGGGGCGGCGTTCATCGTGGCCGAAGTATGCATGCATATCTGACCCGCAGATGCCAACGGCTTCGATTTTGACAATGACCTCGCCCATTCCCGGTTGAGGATCGGGCTCATCTCGAAACACGATTTGGCGCGGACCGGTGTATACAAGTGCCTTCATGTGTTTTCCTTTTCGTCGCTACTTGGCTGTGAAGCCGCCGTCGACTGAAATGATCTGGCCGGTAATGTATGCAGAAGCCTTGGACGCCAGGAAGATGGTCGCCCCCTCCAGATCAGCCATTTCGCCGTTACGCCCGATGGCCGTCATGGCTGCGTTGTGCGTCAGCATTTCTGGGTTTTCATAAACAGGCTGAGTGAGTTCCGTCGGAAAGAAGCCTGGCGCAATGGCGTTCACCGAGACTCTGTCAACCGACCAGGCCTCGGCCATCGCACGGGTCAATTGCGCGATGCCGCCTTTCGACGCGCCATAAGCCATGCCGTTCGGAAATGCCCGATACGACTGCAATGACGCAATGTTGATGACATTGCCAAGGCCCTTCTCACGCATACCTGGCACTAAGGCGCGAGTCAGAAAAAACGGCACGGACAAATTGAGATCAAGAGTTTTGTCCCATGAATCCCAAGTGATATCGTCGGGTGCCTCGCGCAGGTTAATGCCAGCCGCATTGACGATGATATCCGGCGCCCCGAACGGCGTCGCGGCATCTGCGGCAATGCCGGCCAGGGCATCGCGATCACCCAGATCGACCGACAGAGCGGCGGCATTTCCCGCACCACCCGAGTTGATCGCATCGACGGTTTTCTGCAATTCATCAGCGCGGCGGGCGAGCACCACGACATCAGCACCGGCGCGCGCCAAGGTAAATGCCATATGCCGGCCGATACCGGACGATCCGCCAGTGACGAGCGCGACGCGTCCCGCTAGGGAAAATAAATCGTGAACGTACGTCGTCATGGGGTGAGCTGGAAGGTTTCGTCGGGGAAATATTTTTCCAACCGAACATCGCCGGTTCGCGCATGCCCTTCCATGCCTTCGAGGCGTGATACCCGTGCCGTTACGGCCGCCACGTCGCGGTTGGCGTCGCGCGTTGCGCGCTGGGTGGTCACCACTTTAATGAACTTATGCACCGACAGGCCCCCCGTATAATGGCCGGCACCCTTGGTCGGCAAAATATGGTTGGTACCGGAGCATTTGTCGCCAAAGGCCACTGTGGTTTCTTCGCCAACAAACAGCGAGCCGTAATTCTTCAGCCGCTCGACATACCAATCCAGGTTGTCGGTCTGAATTTCCAAATGTTCAGGCGCGTATTCGTCACTTACCTGTGCGGCTTCTTCGTCGGTATCACAAAGCACCACTTCGCCGTAATCGCGCCAAGCTGCGTCTGCGGCATTGCGTTGGGTTTCCGGCAAAGCGTCGATCAGCCCCTGCATACGAGCCATGGTGTCTTCGGCCAGCTTGCGCGACGTCGTCACCAGCCAAGCCGGTGAATCAGGGCCGTGCTCCGCCTGACCGACAAGGTCATAGGCGACCATTTCGGCATCGGCATTCTCATCGGCAATGATCAAGACCTCCGTCGGTCCGGCGAACAAATCGATGCCGACCCGACCGAACAACATCCGCTTGGCCTCCGCCACAAACCGGTTGCCTGGCCCGACCAAAATATTTGCCTTGTGTCCGGTAAAAAGCCCGAAAGCCATGGCGGCAATGCCCTGCACGCCACCGAGCGCCAGGATATGGTCAGCGCCGCAAAGGTTCATGGTATACAAAATTGCTGGATGGATACCACCGTACTTGGGATGCGGTGCCGAGCAGGCAACGACATTCTCAACGCCCGCGACCTTGGCAGTGGCGATACTCATGATCGCCGATGCGACATGGGCATAACGGCCGCCCGGAACGTAGCAGCCCGCTGCACTCATCGGAATGAGTTTTTGACCCGCCCAAAGGCCGGGCGACAATTCGGCCTCGAATTCCTGCATACTGTCGCGTTGCTTTTCGGCGAAACCGCGAACCCGATCATATGCAAATTTGAGATCGTCCTTCAGTTGCGCCGGCACTTGTGATGCGGCGGCGGCAATGGCCTCCGCACCGACGACGATATCACCGTCGTAACTATCGAGCTTGACCCCATAGGCGCGTGCCGCCTCTTCGCCGCCGGCTTCGATTTCTGCAAGCATGTCGGCAACAATTAGTCGCGTTTCATCTTCACCGGTCGCAGCGGTTTTATCGGCCCTTTTCAAATACTCGATCGTCATTCGGATTTCCTTTTTATTGACCCTATTGGTCAGAGAGATATTAGTCGCCGCTGGAGATTTCTGCGGACAGCAAGGTTGCGGCTGTTTGCAACGCCGGCAGGTATCCGATGGCGGTTTCGAGCTTCATACGCACATCCGGCGCATGGCATGCCAATATGGCCGCGAGCCGTCCGTTGGCATCATTGACCGGCACCGCAATGGCCACCATGCCATCAATAAATTCGCAATCATCCGTGGAATATTTGTTGGTGCGAATTTTCGCGGCCTCAGCTTCGAAGGCGGCTTCATCAGTAATGGTATTGTCCGTATGTGCAGGCAACCCCGTTGCCGACAACAGACGGTGGCGTTTGGCCGCTGAGAGGCTGGCGAGGTACAGTTTGCCACTGGCTGTGCAGTGCAATGGCACGCGGCTACCAATGGGTAACTGTGTGCGCAAAGGCCACTGTGTTTCAACGCGGTCGACATAGAGGATTTCGTTGCCCGCCGGGATATTGAAATTGCAGGTCTCGCCGACCTCATGCGAGAGATCGGTAAGAACCTGATGGCGATAAGCATCCGCACCGCCCATGGCCATGATGCCGAGCGCCAAGTTACGCATCCGAGACCCCAAGTTCAGGCCCTTGCCAGAGATATCCGGTGCAAGATAGCCGTCCTTTTCCATCACTGCGCAAAGGCGGTGCGCCGTCGCCTTCGGCAAACCGGTCGCCGCCATAATGTCAGCAACGCTTACCGGATGCCCGGCGTCGACGATGGCCTCCATGATTTCCAGCGCGCGGACCGAGCGAGATCCTTTTTCACTGCTGCCATCTTCCATCGCGCTTCCTTATCAGCCGGACACATGAACCGTGACGAAATCTAGTCCCGAAGCAATTATTTGCCAATACTGCCCAAGAACATCGTCGATAATTCCGGAACCAACGCGATGACAAACCAACAGACCATCAACGCCAGCAAATAGGGCACTGTGAACTTCAATATTCGGAAGTACGGTATGCCGGTGATACCACTGGCGACGTATAGGTTGAGACCGTAGGGCGGCGTGATGAAGCCGATCGCATCGCCGACGAGAAAGATAACGGCGAAATGGATCGGATCGACGCCGATACTGGCCGCAATGGGGGCCAAAATAGGAGCCAGAATGATCGTGTTCGGGAGACTCTCAAGCACGGTCCCAGCGATCAGCACGATGAACATGCAAGCGAACAGGATCGGATAGTACCCCCCCAAGTTGGCCAACATCTCTGTGACGAAATCCTTGGCACCGAGCAGCGATAGGATTTGTTGCATGACGACCGAGATCGCAATCAACGGCACCAGCATACCGGTGATCTGCCCAGACCGCAGGATGATGCCCGGCAGTTCCTTGATGTGGAAACCGGGCACAAAAATCATGTCCGTCATGCTAGCACCGTCGGCGCTGCCGTCAGATTTCAGCCCGAGCCGTTTGGCGATGGGATACATGACCAGACCGACAACCAAACAGAACCCGGCTGTCACGCCAGCCGCTTCGGTCGGCGAGAACTTGCCCGTATAAATGCCCCAAATAACGAGGCCGATCGCGAAGAAACCCAGCCACGCACCGAAGGCGGCTTTCAAAATTCTCGTGAGCTGGAAAGAAATGATCTCGCCCCAGCCGAACTTCCTCGACATGTACCAACATGCCAGCTGCATGGAAACGACCATCAATATGCCCGGGATCATGCCGCCGATGAACAGGTCACTGATCGACAAGTTCATCAAGAAGCCATAAACGATGAAGATGATGCTGGGCGGGATGATGATACCGACGGTGCCGCCGGCGGCTACGGTCGCCGCTGCAAAGTTCTCATCATAGTTCGTTTTCGTCATCTCCGGATGCATGATCGAGCCGATGGTCGCTGTCGTTGCCGAGTTTGAACCGGAGATGGCTGCGAACAAGCCGCACGCCGCCAGGGCCGCCATAGCCATCCCGCCGCGCAACCAGCCGAGGATCGAATAGGCAAAGTCCGAGAGCCGCTTGGCGATGCCAGCGTTGTTGATCAAATCGCCGGTGAGGATGAACAAGGGCAAGGCCAGCAGGCCGAAGAAGTTCAAACCCTCATAGAGGGTCACGCCGATGTTGGCCAAAGTGAAGTCAATGACCAGGCTGACGCCGACCACCCACAACCCGATGATCAGAAAAATCGGAACCCCCATGACGAACAAAAGGGTGACGCCGATGGATATCAATCCAATATATATACCGTCCATTTTTCCCTCCTAATCCGCAGCTTCGTTGGCTTTGATGAGCATGGACTCGCCTCTTTGGAAGCGTCCGATGTCCTCAAACAGATTTTGCATGACGCGATAGATAATCAGCGAAAACCCGACCGGTGTCGCCAGATAGAACCACCACTGCATGACATCGTCGGTACCCTGCACAATGGCAAAGTTGTCGTAGGCGATTTGCACCTGTTCGACGGAGAAAACGATAATCAGGATCGAAAACCCGATCCAGGTGAAGTGATCAGTCAGTATGCAAAAGAACTGCCCGCGGTACGGCAGGCGGGCACGAAATTCTTCAAATCGAAGGTGGCTGCGGGTTTTGCAACAATAGGCACAGCCGATCCAGGTGACCCACAAAAATAGATAAATGGGGATTGTCGAACTCCAAGCTGCTTGTTGGCCGAATGCGAAGCGACGGATCACCTCGACGAAAATGATCCCTGTCATGACAATGTAGTTCACGAGGATCACGATTTTTTCTATGTTCTCATCAAGCCACTTAAACACTGATTTTCCTCCCCAATCCTTCCGGCAATGGCAATCTGAATATAAGAGTATCCATGCCGGGCCTTGAAAAACCGCATCCCGTCAACGGGATGGTGGATGTAGTTTCGGATTAAAGTATAGAATAAATAAGAAGGCGGGAGGCGGCGTATACCGCATCCCGCCCAATAGGCAGCTAAATTAGCCTTTCCACCACCGGCGCGGCTCGACATTTTCGGCCAGCGTGTCTTTGGGGATTTCCCGGGCGATGTCGTAGATGAACTTGTAGGTATCCATTCCACCTGACCAGTCATTGAGGCGATCACGCCACTTTTCCCATGCCTGCGGGTGGAATTCGGGCGAACACATTTCCTCGGCTTCGCGCTTCGCTTTGTCGGAAAGCATGGATACGCGCGTGCCGTGCTTGGCGAAGATGGTGTCCGGATGCTGCGGATCGGAGAACCCGACCGTGTTCACCAAAGCGGCTTCGTTGGCCGCCTGAACATGCACCTGCGTCAGGTAGGATGATTCCATCACCGCATCCTGCAATTCGCCGCCGAGCTTGTCGAAAACCTTCGAGCTCATGGCGGTATGCTCCGTGCCGCAGAAGAACTCCAGGTTGATGACCTGAGAGACCACCGGCGACATGTTAGCGTAGGCCACTGCCGACGCCCAGGTTTCAGCGC
>JABIPG010000090.1 GCA_018698795.1 Rhodospirillaceae bacterium | reverse complement strand
GTGCCAACGCGCGCCGTTCCACCGGCCCAACGACGACTGAAGGCAAGGCGCGCGCGGCCATGAATGCGCATCGCCATGGGCTCTACGCCCGGAACACTGCGCCGTCTGAGGACGACGCGGCGGCATTCGAGGATCTGCTGGCTGGCTTCCGCGACGATTTCAGGCCCGAGGGCCGCTACGAAAACGCGCTGGTGCAGCGCCTTGCGGAAATCTGGCGGCGGTTGGAATGGGCGGTCGTTACCGAGGCGGCGGCGCTGGACTTTATGCGGGAACAGGAATCGGCCAAGGAATCGGTCAAGACATCGGGCGGTTCCTTCCGCGCCGCGATCCGCGATATCCGCGCTCTCGACCGCTTTGGCCGCCTGGAGGCGGGGCTCTGGCGGGCCTTCGACCAGTTCATGCGAATCTTGGAACGTCGCCAAGCGCTCAGGCAGCGGATGCGCAAGGGCGGCGGCGGAAAGTCATCGCCTGGGACGATGCCGTCGCCCGGCACGATGCCATCGCCTGGCACGATGCCATCGCCCGGCACGATGCCGTCTGGCGTTCCTTCTTCGCACACGCCCCGTTCGTCATGCCCGGACGTGATCCGGGCATCCACGTCTTCTGTGGCGGAAACTGAACGAACCGGTGTTGCGAATTGGCTTCGTTCCGTCACTTTTTTTATAAACAACGTAAAATCAACAGCTTACGCGCACCGTATTGCCATCGCCCTCGGTCAATTCGCGGCCCTGATACGGCCGCCGCCACCGAAATTCGCGCCCCAACTTGCAATGGGGCGATTCGACGTCAAGATGACGGCGCATTGAGAGAGCCAGGAGAACCAAACCATGCCGATCCAGGGAAAACACCTGTTTACCTTCGTCGTTATCGCCGACACCCATATGAATCAGAAGGAGGACTATTCCTCCTCACCGTACCCCTGTAACGCCCTGGCCAATGCGCGTACGCGCCGGGTCATTGCCGAGCTCAATCACATACAGCCGGAATTCGTCGTGCATCTGGGCGATATCATCAATCCGGTGCCAGAACTGCCGACGTACCAAGACGCCGCCGGGCATTTCAAAACCCTGGTTGCTGATCTGCACGCGCCGCTGCACCTGGTTTCCGGCAACCATGACGTGGGCGACAAACCGGTGTCATGGATGCCCGCCGGCACCGTCAACGACGAATACCTGGCACTTTATGAACAGCACTTCGGCGCGCATTATTATTCATTCGACACGAACGACCTGCACATGGTGGTGATCAATGCGCAGATCATCAATTCCGGGCTTGAAGCGGAGGCTGAACAACGCCTTTGGCTGGAGAAAGACCTGGCTGAAAATGCCGCCAAGCGGACTTTCATCTGCATCCACTATCCGCCCTATGTGTCCAACCCGGACGAAAACGGCACCTACGATAACATCGATGAGCCGGGCCGCTCGTGGCTGATGGACTTGATCAAGACGCACAAGCCTGAAGGTATGTTCTGCGGCCACGTACATAATTTCTGGTACGACGTATTGGGTGAGACGGAGATGTACATCCTCCCCTCAACCGCTTTCGTGCGTCAGGACTACAGCGAGATGTACCGCATTGAGCCCGGCGACCAGTACGGCCGCAACGATGAGCCGAAGCTCGGCTACTTCATCGTCCGGGTGCATGAGCACGGCCATGTGGTGGAGAACGTCCGCACCTATGGGCGCACCCTGGAGCCCGGCAGCCAATTGCCCGCGCCGCCAGCCCGTGTGCAGGTGCCGCAAAGCAAGGAAAGCCATATCGTCGATGTTGGTCTCGACATGCGTCACGCCTGGGCCGAGGAGTTGGTGGTGGCGCCGTCCGGCGGTGTCGATGAGTTTGAGCGTAAACTGGCGCGCAATGATTATCCGGTGTTGGCGATGTGGGAAATCGGCATGCGCCGCATGCGCGTGCCGCTCCAGGATTTGCTCGATGCCAAGACCCGGCGGCGAATGCAGATCATGCAGGGTGCGGGGCATCTGTTCCAGGTGCACAGCTATGGCATCCCGTCTCAGGACGCCTGCCAGCTGTTGGCCGATCACGCGGATCTGGTTTACCGGCTGGAGATCGTCATCAATTGGGAGAAAGCGGCGGAACGCATCGCAGAGATTGCCGCATTGAAAAAGCAAACCGGGCTGCCGATTTATCTGTCGCGCGTTAACCGCAAGCACACCGCCAAGCACACCGGCGGGCGCTACAATCACCTGATCAGCCACGGCTTTGTGTTGGAGGAGGCGGATGAACTGGCGGCATTCTTCGAGGCGCATGAACAGGCGGCGGCGATTGATGGGGTGATGTTCAATGTCATGCGCGATCAGCATCCGGCGACGGCGGCGGTTATTGCCGCCGAGGTTGCGGCGCGGTTGGGGCGAACCGCATGCCTGTTCATTAAATCCACATCCGGCTCACCCTGGGAGGCCTTCGAGGATGAGGCGGCCAACGTCAATCGTTTCGCCGAGACGGTTGTTGTTGGTGTCGGTGTCGAAGGGGTGGAGACTTACCTCGATACGTTCGATGATATCGACCGCAGCTACTTCGCCCGCACCGGCCTGGTTGACCGCCGCTTCAATCCGAAGCTCGGCAGCCACGTTGTCGGCAATCTGTTTGGGTTGCTCAATGCCGGCGTCTGGACG
>JABIPG010000046.1 GCA_018698795.1 Rhodospirillaceae bacterium | reverse complement strand
GGCTATAAACGGTCGTCCGGGACGGTGCCGCAGAACCTCCGCTATCGGCACGATAGCCGACGGGCCTCATCGTTTCTCGGTTATTGTGAGAACAGGTATTGCAGCCTAATCCCGGTAGAGTATTTTCTCGCACACCATCAGTTTTAATTATGCAACTTGTCAGTTTTATCCATTTGTCTGATGCTTGGGTGGCGGCGTATACACAAGGCAGTTCAATGAATTGTCCCGCATATCCTATCGAGTTGGAGACCCGCATGAGCACCAATTCCGTTTCCCTATCACCGACCGGAGACCCGTGGTTATTGACCCCCGGCCCGCTGACGACCTCGCCGGAAGTCAAACAAGCGATGCTGCATGATTTCGGCTCGCGCGATCATGATTTCATCAACGTCAATCGCCGCGTCCGCGAGGAATTGGCAGCACTGGTCGACGGCAACGGCGCCTACACCTGCGTGCCGCTGCAGGGATCGGGCACCTTCGTTGTCGAAGCCATGCTCGGCACCTTGGTGCCACCGGGCGGCAAGGCGCTTGTTCTCGTGAATGGCGCCTATGGGCAACGGATCGCGAAAATTCTCGACTATCATGGCCGTGCCAAGGTGGTCCAGGAATGCCCCGAAAACGAACCCGTCGATAGCCAACGCTTGGCACAAGCCCTGGCCGATGATGCCGATATCACCCATGTCGTCGCCGTGCACTGCGAAACCACCACCGGCATTCTGAACCCGTTGAAAGAGGTGGCTGATACGGTCGCTGCCGCGGGCCGGAAGCTATTGATCGATGCCATGAGCGCATTCGGCGTGATCGAACTGAAAGCCAGCGACCTCCAGTTCGATGCCGTCGCCGCGTCTTCAAACAAATGTCTGCAAGGTACACCCGGCATGGGTTTCTGTATTGCCCGCAAGGGCGCATTGGAAACCTGTGAAGGGAACAGTCCGTCACTCAGTCTCGACCTCTATGATCAGTGGATGGCGATGGAAAAGAGTGCTCAGTGGCGCTTTACACCGCCCGTGCAGGTCATCGCGGCTTTCGGCAAAGCGCTCGAGGAATATCAAGCCGAAGGCGGCCAGCCCGGTCGTTTGGCCCGCTACCGCGAGAACTGCCGTATCTTGATCGACGGCATGGAGCGCATGGGCTTTCAGCCGCTGCTGCCCGAAAACCTGCAAGCCCCGATCATTGTCACCTTCATGATGCCGGACAATCCGAAGTTCGAATTTCAAGCGTTTTATGATTCGCTGAAAGACAAAGGGTTTGTTATCTATCCAGGGAAACTAACCATCGCCGACACGTTCCGGATCGGCTGCATCGGCGCTTTGGGCCGCGAACAAATGGAAGCCGCGCTGGACGCCATTCAACTAACGCTCGATGAGATGGGCGTCGCCCTCTTATCGCCGGCCGCTTAAACACTGGGAGTTATTCAATGACCGAACGATCCGCCATCTCCGTCAACGGGCGTGACTATCAATGGCCTACCGCGCCCGTGGTCGTCATTTGCTGCGATGGCTCCGAGCCCGATTACACCGAACAAGCCATGAACGATGGCGTGATGCCAAACCTCACGCGGATTGTCGGAGCCGGTGAAAATCTGTTGTGTAGATCGGTCGTGCCCAGCTTCACCAACCCCAACAACCTGTCCATCGTCACCGGTCGCCCGCCCAGCGTTCACGGCATTTCGGGAAATTACCTGATCGACCCCGACACCGGCGACGAAGTGATGATGAACGATCCGAAGTTCCTCCGGGTGCCGACCATCTTCCAGGCCTTCCAAGAAGCCGGTGGCAAAGTGGTGGTGCTGACAGCGAAGGACAAACTGCGCTTGTTGTTGGGCAAGAACCTGAAATTCGGCAAAGACGGCGCCATCGCGTTTTCATCTGAGAAATCCGACCAATGCACCTACGCGGACAATGGCATCGAGGATGTCTGCGCCATGGTCGGCATGGCGGTGCCGGATGTCTATTCGGCTGAGCTATCGGAGTTTGTGTTCGCCGCCGGCGTTAAGCTGATGGCGGCGGAGAAGCCGGACCTGATGTATCTTTCCACCACCGACTACATTCAGCACAAACACGCGCCGGGCAGCGAAGGCGCCAACGCGTTTTACGCGATGATGGACAAATACATCGGTGAGTTGGACGCCGCCGGTGCGGTGATCGTGCTGACCGCCGATCATGGCATGAATGCCAAGCATCTCCCCGACGGCAACCCCGATGTGATTTACTTGCAAGATGTCTTGGACGGGCAGCTGGGTGCCGGGCGCTCGCGCACGATCCTCCCGATCACGGACCCCTATGTGGTGCATCACGGCGCGCTCGGCTCGTACGCCACGGTTTACCTGACAGACATCGCCGACGCAGCGGACACACTCGCGCAACTCAACGCCATGGATGGCGTGCAAAAAGCTTACAATAAGGCCGATGCGGCGCGTGAGTTCGAGCTGCCGCCTGAGTGCATTGGCGACATCGTCGTGATCTCGGAGAAGCACAAAGTCATCGGCACGACAGAGGCCGAGCATGACCTTAGTGGATTGAACGAGCCGTTGCGCAGCCACGGCGGCGCGACCGAGCAAAACATCCCTTTGATCGTCAACCGCAAACTGAACCGCGAAAACAGCGATCTCGACTTCGATGGCTTGCGCAATTTCGATGCGTTTTATGTCGCCTGCAATTATTCGGCCTGGCTGACCCAGGCCGCGGAATAGGAACCGACCTCATGAATGATATGACCAAACAACCCGGCATTATCCGCGAAGCCATGCGGATCGGTGGCGAAAAAGTTACCACCGACAACGTCATCGAAGTCCGCTACCCATATACGAATGAGGTCATTGGCACGGTGCCCGCCGGCTCCGCCGAGCATGCCCGCAAGGCGTTCCAAATCGCCGCTGACTACAAACCCAAGCTGAGCCGCTATGAGCGCCAGCAGATTTTGTTGAAAGCGGCTGAACTGCTGCGCGACAAACGTGAAAGCCTGGCGCGTGTCCTCACCCTGGAACTCGGCATCTCCACCAAGGACGCGCTTTATGAAGCAGGCCGCGCCTACGACGTGTTCTCGTTAGCGGGCCAATTGTGCATCCAAGATGACGGCGAGATTTTCTCGTGCGACCTGACCCCGCAGGGTAAATCGCGGCGCATCTACACGACGCGCGTTCCGGTCACCGCGATTTCCGCGATCACGCCGTTTAATCATCCTCTGAACATGGTTTCGCACAAAATCGCGCCGGCCATCGCCACCAACAACTGTGTGGTGTGCAAGCCCACCGAACTGACGCCGCTTAGCGCCATCGCGCTCGCCGATATTCTGTACGAAGCCGGGCTGCCGCCGGAAATGTTCCAGATCGTCACCGGTTGGCCTGCCGACATCGGCGATGAGATGGTGTGCAACGAACACGCCGACATCATCACCTTCACCGGCGGCGTCACGGTCGGCAAGATGATCGCCGGCAAGGCCGGCTACAAGCGTTCCGCGTTGGAACTGGGCGGCAATGACCCGCTGATCATCCTTGACGATCTTTCCGACGAAGATCTCGATAAGGCGGCCGAATTGGCCGTTGCCGGGGCGACAAAAAATTCAGGCCAACGCTGCACGGCGGTAAAGCGCATCTTGGTGCAGGAAAACGTCGCCGATCGGTTCGTGCCGATGGTCTTGGAGAAAGCCAAGAAGATCAAATTCGGCGACCCGATGGACCCCGATGTGGATTTGGGCTGCGTGGTCAGCGAAGAGGCCGCCATCGTGTTCGAGAAGCGGGTCTATGATGCGGTCGAGAAAGGCGCCAAGGTTCTGTACGATCCGGGCCGCCAGGGCGCGGTACTGCCGCCGATCGTGGTTGACCATGTCCCGCACGACAGCGAACTGGTTTATGAAGAAACCTTCGGCCCCGTGATCCCCATCGTTCGCGTACCGAACGACGACGACGCCCTGATCGCCATATCCAATAGCACGCCGTTCGGTTTGTCGTCGGGTGTGTGTACTAACCGCCTCGAGCGGATCACCAAATACATCAACGAACTGAATGTCGGTACGGTGAATATTTGGGAAGTCCCGGGCTACCGGATCGAGATGTCTCCGTTCGGCGGCATTAAGGATTCCGGCAACGGCGTTAAAGAAGGCGTGATCGAGGCGATGAAATACTTCACTAACGTCAAAACCTATTCCTTGCCCTGGCCGACCTGATGCAAGGACTTCATGGTCGATCCGTATGAGCGTCCCCTCGGTCGAAGACCGGCGGAAGCGCGATAGAAAGACCGAATGACAGGTTCAATTGTCCTGCTAAATCTGGTTGCCGCGATTGCCCTGTTGTTGTGGGCGACACGTATGGTCCGGACCGGGGTGGAGCGCGCCTATCTCGACCCCTTGCAACGGGTCGTCCAACAGTCTCAGAAAAATAGGCTGATTGCGGCCGGCACGGGCATGATGGTGGCTGTGTCGCTGCAAAGCTCGACCGCTGTCGCGTTAATCGTCAGCGGTTTTGCCGCCAGTGGATTGCTGACCACGCCCGTTGGCTTGGCTGTGATGCTGGGGGCCGATTTGGGATCGGCCTTGGTGGTTCAGATATTGTCGCTCAATCTCAGCCAAATGGTGCCGATCTGCCTGATCGTCGGGGCCGGGGCCTTCCTCAACGGTCGGAGCCGAGCCGTCCGCCAGTTTGGGCGCATTGTCATGGGGGTCGGTTTGCTGCTGATCTCACTCGGCATGATTTCAAACGCTACCGGCCCACTACGCGAAAGCCAGTTACTTCCCGTCATCATCCAATATCTCTCAAGCGATATGATTACTGCGTTTTTGGTGGCGGCGTTCTTCACCTGGCTGGCGCATTCCAGTGTCGCATCGGTGTTGTTGATTATGGCTTTCGCCGCGCAAGGAATTTTACCCGTTCCGTTAGCACTGGTGTTGGTGTTGGGTGCCAATTCCGGCAGCGGCATCATCGCCATTGTTCTGACGCGTAAATTGTCGGTTCCGGCGCGCGCCATCCCAATGGGCAATGCGTTTCTAAGAACAACAGTTTCGGTGGCATTGGTGGTGGCAATTAGCCTTGTTGAGGCGCTGCCGACGGATTTGTTGGGCGACAACGCGCCGCGCCAGATCGTCAACTTCCATGTCGCGTTCAACCTTTTGCTGCTGGTTGCGGGCTTGCCGTTCTCCGGCGTCGTCGGCAACGCGCTGGTGACGCACCTGAGCACCGGTGAAGGTTGGCAAGATTCCGCGGGCAATGAGTTGCCCGAGGTCAGCGCCCTTGACCCAGAAATCATCGACACGCCGCGCCTCGCCCTTGCCGCCGCGACCCGCGAACTGATGAATATGAGCCGCGCCGTCGAAATCATGCTGAACGGCGTGATCGAGCTTTTCGTATCCGCCGACAAGGAGACAATCCAGCAGCTCACCGACATGGATGACGTGGTCGATGATTATCATTCGGAAATCAAAAACTACCTCGCGGAGGTTAGCCGTATGGAATTGTCGCCGTCGGAAGCCCAGCGCTGCCAGGAATTGACGACAGCCTGCATCAAACTCGAGCATGTGGGAGATGTCATCGTCCGCAATCTGATCAAACACGTTGAGAAGAAAAAAGACCGCGGTTTAGAGTTTTCCGAAGATGGATGGGAAGAAATATCCGGGCTTCACGAAAGGGTCATGGCCAATACCCAGTTGGCATTGAACACGCTGATTTCCGGGGACCTCGATACGGCGCGGCAATTGGTCGAAGAGAAAGACCGCCTGCGCGCGCTTGAAGCCAAAAGTTACGAAAGTCACCTGGAACGGCTAAGTTCGGGAAATATCAAAAGTGTGGAATCGAGTGAAATTCACCTCGACACCATCCGTGACCTCAAGCAAATCAACTCCGCTCTGGCCTCATTGGCCTATCCGGCCTTGGAGCACGCAAACGAACTGCGCAAAACCAGATTGAAACGCGACGCGGCGCGGAACCGCTCTTCAAAGTAATTTAGAGCCCCGCTACATCTCGATTGCTCATGTCCATTTTGGCGTCGCATCATCAGCAGCGCGCTATACACGCTGCGCACTTATGCGTTTCTGCAGATCGAAAGCCCGCAAGACGCGGTCACAAAAACGGTCACAGGACACGCGTTTTTTTGATGTGGATAGGCCGAAACCCGCAGAAAAATGGTGCCCAGGGGCGGAATCGAACCACCGACACGCGGATTTTCAATCCGCTGCTCTACCAACTGAGCTACCTGGGCGCCGACCGTTTCGGAATATCGCGAAACCGGCAAAACTCATGCCCCGGTTTGGTTGTTGTCGCTAGGTGACAACCACGGGACACACCGGGCTTTTAAAAGAAATTCACCGCCCTGTCCAGTGCCCTTGCACGAGGTTTTTATTAAAGATCCTGGAACTCTTCATCGTCCAGTTCAGCCGCTTCCTCCGCCGGTATCCGATAGTCCTCATTTAACCAACGGCCCAGATCGATATCCGCGCATCGCTTTGAACAAAACGGTCGGAATTCGGTCGTCGAACCCTTGGAACATATCGGACATTTGGTCTTTTTCAGGCGCTTTCGTAAAGGCACGACATTGTTCGGCTCGGACGTCGTCATTTAGCCTCTCCGCTCACGCTGCGAACTTCGAACACATGCGCGGCCTGACTGGCGATTGCAGAGATTTCCAAGTTGCCGCCCAACCGTTTTTGGGTTTCCGCCAAAGCATTCGCGTGAGCGTTGCCCAATACGTCAGCGACACTGGGATGCACCTCCAGAACGTAACCGGGCGCCGGATTGACAGCGGCCTCGGTGAGAACGCCTCTAAGTGCGCTCAAGGCCACAGTCTCAGGGGATTTTTCCGGCACCGCGGGCCCGCCACACAGCAATTCCTGAAGGCTGGCTCCTTGCCGCCGGCGCGTCATTTCCGCCAGCCCCAATCGTGTGAAGCCGACGAGATTCGGATGCGCCGGATCGTCGGCAAGGGCTGCATGAAATGCATCGGAGACCGCCTGCTGGTTTTCCCGGCGGCGCATGGAGACGAAATCAACCACCAACAGACCGCTGAGGTTTCGCAGCTTAATCTGCCGGGCGATCTCTCCGGCGGCCTCCTTATTGACCTCGGTTCCTGTGCGCTCGCGACCGCCGAAATCGGCGCTGCCGGTATTGACGTCGATGGCGGTCAGCGCCGGTGTTTCCGAGATGATCAGGCTACCGCCGCAAGGCAGCGCGACGTAAGGGTCCAATACGGCATCGATCCATTCTTCCACGCCTTCCGCCTCAAACAGCGGCGTGGGGCCCGAGTGGTGGCGCAACACCTCGACCAAATCCGGCATTTCCTCAGTTGTGAACGCCTTCAAGCGGGCAAACAAATCAGCGTCGTCGACGACGATGCCCTCCAACTCGGCGCCGCCGTGCTCGCGCAACACGCGCAAGGCGGGCTCAATCTCACGATACAGGCTGGCCGGCGCCTGAGCGTCTTGTCTCGCAACTGCCACACTTTCCCAACGCGCCCGCAACCGAGCCGCCTCGGCGGCCAGGTCCTCGTCTTCAGCTTCAGCCGCCGCGGTCCGCACGATAAACCCGCCACCGCCCGATGCCGACACCTCCGCCATCACCGCCTGCAACCGTTTTCGATCTTCATCATTACCGATACGCCGAGATATCGACACACTGGCCCCATCCGGCGTATAGACCAAATCGCGGCCCGACAAACTCACGCGCGTGGTCAACTTAGCGCCTTTGTCTTCCTCGGCGTCGCGTTGCACTTGGACCATCACCGCATCACCTTCGCTCAGGTAATCGCCGATACTGTCTTCCTCGTCACCGTGGCCAAATGGCCGCACTTCCGGTAGCGCCAGAAAACCCGATCGCGCCTCGCCGATATCAACGAATGCAGCCTGCAACCCGTGAATGACGGCCTCTACGCGGCCCAGATAAATATCGCCTACCCGCGTTTCCGCACCGGCGCGGTGCACCGTAAGTCCCGAAAGCGCACCATCTGCGACTTCCGCGATCCGCGCCTCGCCGGGCGTGGCTGAAATGAAAATATGGTCGGTAGCCATGAGCTTCCCCATTGTCTACTTATGTTATGCCGAGGCCGCTCAACAGGGCCAGTGTTTCATACAGCGGTAACCCCACGACATTATCGTAAGACCCGTTGATCTTTTTCACAAATCCACCGGCATGGCCTTGAATGGCATAAGCGCCGGCCTTGCCCCGCCATTCGTCCGTTGCCAGGTAGGCTTTGATCTCTGCCTTCGTCAGGCGTTTAAACTGCACTTGTGTGACCACCATCCGGCACCGGTGCACACCGCCCGGCGCGATCACACTGACGCCACCGTAAACCCGATGGCGCTGGCCCGACAACAATTCGAGACATCGCTGTGCTTCGGCCGTGTCGCCGGCTTTGTCGAGGACCCTGCGACCACAAGCCACGACCGTGTCCGCCGCCAAGACGGCAGCATCTGGAAATCGAGCGGCAACAGCCTCGGCTTTTTCAGCAGCGAGACGCTCCGCCAATTGCCGTGGCAACTCGGCTTTGCGTTGGGTCTCGTCGATATCCGCCGCCACCACGTCATCGGGGGTAATACCCACCTGCGCGAGCAGCGCCAATCGTCTCGGAGAAGCGGAAGCGAGAATCAATCGACCGGTCATGGACCGGCCTTACTATTTATAGCGGAAGGTGATGCGACCCTTGGTCAGGTCGTAGGGAGTCATTTCGACGTTTACCCGGTCACCGGCAAGCACGCGGATGCGATGCTTGCGCATTTTCCCTGCCGTATGGGCGAGGATTTCATGATCATTGTCGAGTTTCACCCGGAACATCGCGTTCGGGAGAATCTCGGTGACCGTGCCCGTAAACTCCAGCGGCTCTTCTTTGGCCATGTCTCTCTCAAAGTCGTTACGAAAATTGCCTACAAAAGGCCCCCTAACATGCCGTCAAATTGGCCATGGTCAAGGCTTTTCAGCCACAGAAGCGATTTTTCCCTTATGTATCGATGGCGCGGACACGCGGAAAACGGTTCTCGATCTTCTCCATCAACTGATCGCGCACCTGACGATAGGCCGCCAAGCGTTGCTCGCGGTTGTCCGGATCGATCACCGAAGGGTCGAACGTGTTCCAAAACTCAATGTCTACGGCCATCACACGGGTCATCTCGACAGCCCGGTGTTGCGCCTCCGGCGACAACGGGACAATCAAATCAAAGTATGTGTCTTCCAGATCATCGAAGGTCTTGGCTTGGTGGCCCGAGATATCAATGCCGATTTCATCCATAACCGAGACGGCAAAGCCATCCACATCCAACGAGCGTACGCCCACCGAATCGACATAAATCCGGGTGCCATGCAAAAACTTGAGAATCCCTTCCGCCATGGGCGAGCGTACAGAGTTCATCGAGCAAGCGAACAGCACAGCGGATGGGAGATCGTCCATGCCCTATCAGGCCCTGATGTGAAGCACACAAATCAACGTAAACAGACGCCGCGCCGTCTGTTTATCCATAACCACGTTCTCGGCCATACGCTCCATCAATACATCCGCACCTTCATTGTGGACCCCGCGCCGAGCCATATCGATGGCCTCAATCTGTGACGGAGCTTTGGTTTTGATGGCGTCAAAATAGCTCTCGCAAATCAGGAAATAGTCTTTCACAATTTTGCGGAACGTGCTGCCCGGCAACGTCAAACGCTTGATATCGCCCTCGTTTTCGTCGCGCACATCGAATACCAGGCGGCTATCCGCAATGCCCAGATGCAAGTTGTACGGGCCCGGATCACCGTCAACTAGATCAAATTCATTTTCATCCAGCAGATCGTATATCGCCACTTTCCGCTCGTGCTCGACCTGCGGGCTACGGCGGATGACCGACTTCTCGTCGAGAGATATCTTGGCTATTCGTTGGGTGTCAGCCACAGCGCAATACCCTCATTGGCCATCTCATTGGTCTTCTGACAGGTTAAGCCGGATGGCGATAGACAGCGCGTGTGCATCCAAACCTTCGGCGCGCGCCAGCGTCACGGCAGCCGGGCCGACATTGCGCAACCCCTCAGCACTGCATTCGATCATCGAGGTGCGCTTCATGAAATCCAACACCCCAAGGCCCGACGAGAACCGCGCCGAGCGCGCCGTCGGCAGCACATGGTTTGGGCCGGCCAAGTAGTCGCCCAACGCCTCGGGCACATAGCGCCCGATAAAGATAGCGCCGGCGTTGTTGACCTGCTCGGCCAAGATACGCGCATCATCGGATGCAATCTCCAAATGCTCAGGCGCGATGCGATCCACCAGGGGTAGGCCGGCCGGCAGATCCGGTACGGTGATGACAGCGCCATATGTGCGCCAGCTGGCGCCTGCTGTCTTGGTCCGCGGAAGTGTCTTCAGGTGCCCGTCCACCGCGTCGACAACGGCATCTGCAAAGGCAGCATCGTCGGTGATCAAGATGGACTGCGCGGCTGTATCGTGTTCCGCCTGGCTCAGCAAATCAGCAGCGATCCAGGTCGGGTCGTTATCTCTATCGGCGAGCACCAGGATTTCCGATGGCCCAGCGATCATGTCGATGCCGACAGTGCCGAACACTTGGCGCTTGGCAGCGGCCACGTAGGCATTTCCGGGCCCGACGATCTTGTCGACCGAACGTATGGTTTCAGTGCCGTACGCCAGAGCGCCAACCGCTTGGGCGCCGCCGATACGGTAAATTTCATCGACCCCCGCAAGGTCCGCCGCCGCCAGCACCAGCGGATTGATCACACCGTCCGGCGTCGGCACCACCATGACCAATCGGCCAACCCCCGCCACTTTGGCCGGCATCGCGTTCATCAGCACCGATGAAGGATACGCCGCCGTTCCACCCGGCACATAAAGCCCGGCAGCCCCCACGGGCGTCCAGCGATACCCGAGCCGCAGGCCCGCATCATCGGTATAGTCCAGATCATCGGGAAGCTGTTTTTCATGAAACGTGCGGATACGCTCTGCGGCCACGTCCAACGCGCTCAGGGTATCGGGTGCGCACTCGGTGCGGGCGCGGGCGATCTCATCTGCGGAAAAGCGCAAGCCTGCCGCGGCCAAATTGAAGCGGTCAAATTTTTGGGTAAATTCCGCCAGCGCCGCGTCGCCGCGGGCGCGAACCGCTTCCAGCACCTCAACGACGACGTCGTTGACGTCCGCTTCTGTTTCGCGCTTCGCACCCAGAAAATCCGTGAACCGCGCCTCGAAATCCGCGCTGCCGAGATCAAGCCGCAAGGTCATCAAGCGCTCCCCGGAAGTTTTCCAACCATCCGCTAATTTCCGTCGGTCGGGTTTTCCAAGCCGTCCGGTTGATGGTCAGCCGCGACGTAATATCGCAGATTTTCTCAATTTCCGTCAGGCCGTTAGCTTTCAGCGTCGCGCCAGACGAAACCAAGTCCACAATCCGCCGGCATAGGCCCAGATTAGGCGCCAATTCCATGGCGCCGTTAAGCTTAATGCACTCCGCCTGAACGCCTCGCGCCTCAAAATGCTTTGCCGTCAGGTGTGGGTATTTGGTCGCGACCCGTACCGAACTCCAGGTCCGAGGGTCATCGTTGTCGATCATATCCGTGGGCTCCGCCACCGAAAGGCGGCAATGGCCGACATCAAGATCCAACGGCGCGTAAATATCGGGGTAATCGAACTCCATCAACACATCGTTGCCGGCTACGCCCAAATGAGCAGCGCCGAAGGCGACGAAGGTCGCCACGTCAAAGCTGCGCACGCGGATGATCTCAAGGCCGGCGATGTTGGTCGCGAACTTCAATTGCCGGCAGGCCGGATCATCGAATGCGGCTTCGGGTTCGATACCCGCACGGCGCACCAGGGGCATCACTTCCTTTAGGATTCGCCCTTTCGGCAGGGCCAGAATCAGATTGTTGTTGGCGCTCATGGTCAATCTCTCCAATTGCGCTGCATTCATAGTGAATCCCGAGGGTGGTTTCAAACATCCCCTTAGGGGATGACATACAGATCGAAATTCTTGGGTACTACAGCCCCATGCCGCCAAACCAGTGTTTTAACGGGTTTCAAATCAACAATCTCGCGCAAGGCAAGCCCATTAAATCCAAAAACCGAGGTCGCAAGGTCTTGCGCTTTGGCTGCCACGGGCCGTGGCACAAGCAAGAATATCGGGACTTCACGCGGCAGGTCCATTCCATGCTCTTGCATATAAAGCGCCAGTCGCCCGGCCGCATGCTCCCGAACATACGATTCGAACGGTCGCATATGTCGGCTATGCGCTCGCAGCTTGGAACTCAGAGAACGGACGATGTGCCACAATTCATAGTTCCAAACCATGAACAGGGAATTTTCCGGAATGAGAGCCTGCAGTTGACCAACGAACCTGTGCGTATCCCCTTCTGACAGAAACTGGCTCCGCCAGGCGTTTACCCGCTTTGGCTGAGCAATTTGTCCAAACTCTTGAATGCCATGCACTGTCAACGCCACAGCGAGAAACAACCCAGCTAGGCCGGCTTTGCGGCAAGCGCCATTGCGCCAACCGACAATCACATCCCTGACAATCGACATTGAAAACCAGCCTGCTCCGAGACAAAGAACCATAACCGCATAGCTTCCCGTACGGTTGTACTGATTGAACCCCGGTAAAATCAGTCCAGCGAAAAAATGCGCCGCAAGCAAACAGATCGGGAGGACCGCCTTTTCCCGTACCATCAATAAAACGCACCCACCAATGCCCAACAGCAAGCCTGCTGGCGAGGCCAGATCGGACATGGTCATCCACCATCGTGCGACCCGGCGCGCTAAATCTGCAAGCTCATACCCTTCGCGAGTCAAAATCCATATCAGACGAGCTCCGGCACCGAGGTCATTATCGGCTGCTGGTTGCGCGATTGCGATCAACAAGAAAAAAGGCACGGCGGAAACCAATCCGGCTACCCCGTAAGCGATTACCGCTCGTCCCTTGGCAACCCTTGAGCGCCCAGGTGTCAAAATGATCGCCATGCCCGTCGCCACCGGCAACAAGAACACGACGGTATAATGAGCGTAGAAAGCCGCCGTCTGCGCGACCATGATGATAACGATGGCTCGCGCTTGAAGCCCCGGCACCTCGTTTGCTTGAAATTTCCATAACCAATTTTGTGTAACGACGAGCGCGATCGCCAGGCCCAGGAGACCTGCGTTATGTACCCCCATGGCGGAAAACACGTTGAGGTACCCGTTTCCTACCCCAAACCCGAAAATTGCAACGGCCGTCCAAGCCGCCCAAATTTTATCGGCCTTCCCGGCATTCCGCGCAAACTGTACCGGCAACCAAGCCAAAACGCCGATTGCCAGAGTGCCCGAGAGTACACTGATGGCGATCTGGCCATCTATACCGACACCGAAAACCAACGACCACAAAGCGAACCAAAAATAACTGACAAGAACGAAGATATGGTCGTGAACAATGTAAATCCGGCGCAACACGACATTTAGGGCGCTATCCTCATCGGCTTTCAACGCTTGTACAAAGGTCTCGGCGCCGTCCGCCACTGGGAGTATCCGTTCAGACTCGAGAAAATCCTGGATCCAAACGGCAAAGGCCGCCTGATCCATTCGCGGATCGAGGTCCCCAAATTGTAGAAATCGGAGCGTCGAAACGACACCAACAGCAATGGCCAAAAACATGAACACAAAGAACGTTTGAGCCCCGTGGTCGATTGGGCGTTCCGTCCGTTGTGTAGACATTCTCTATTCCGCTTGCCTGAAAATATCGGCGCCGCACGCGGCGAGTTTTTCCTCAACCCGCTCGTAGCCGCGATCCAAATGATAGACCCGGTTGACGATAGTCTCACCCTCGGCGGCGAGCCCCGCCAATATCAGTGAAATTGAGGCCCGCAGATCGGTCGCCATTACTTGTGCACCGGATAACTGTTTAACGCCGCGGACAATCGCCGAAGAGCCATGCACGTTGATATCCGCGCCCATGCGGCAAAGCTCGGGTACATGCATGAAGCGGTTTTCAAAAATGGTTTCGGTGATCATCGATGCACCATCGGCGACCGCCAACAACGCCATGAACTGCGCCTGCATATCGGTGGGGAAACCGGGAAACGGCTCGGTCATCAGATCAACGCCCTTGAGTTGGCCATTCGCACTCGCGACACGAATGCCATTTGGTGTTTCTTCTATGCTGACCCCGGCGCGCACCAGTGCTTCCGTCGCCGCCTCCAGCAAATCCAATCGCGCATTGCGAAGATGGATGTCGCCGCCGGTGATTGCTGCTGCGACGGCATAACTGCCGGTCTCGATGCGATCAGGCAGCACCTCATGGAGGGCGCCGTGCAAAGCATCACGGCCCTGCACACGAAGCGTATCCGTCCCCACGCCTTCAATCTCCGCCCCCATGGCAATCAGACAGCGGGCCAGGTCGGCAACCTCGGGTTCGCGCGCGGCGTTGCCGATAACCGTCTCACCTTTCGCCAACGCCGCCGCCATCAACAGGTTTTCAGTCCCCCCGACGGTGACCATGGGAAAGATCACATGCGCGCCGACAAGCCCACCAGGTGCGCGGGCCTCGATATAACCTTCGGCGAGTTCGATCTCCGCACCGAGTTGCTCGAAAGCCTGCAAATGCAAATCGACCGGTCGCGTGCCGATGGCGCAGCCACCCGGCAGCGACACTCGGGCCTTGCCATAACGAGCCAGCAATGGCCCCAGCACCAGGACCGAAGCCCGCATCTTGCGCACCACATCATAGGGGGCGGTGGTTTCGGTGATGTCCTTGGCAGAGAGTTCAGCCGTGCGTCCGCCAGTGGTACCCGTGGTGCCGTTCAGCTTGATCTCAACGCCCAAGCCCTCGAGCAGGTCGGCCATGGACGCGATATCGGCGAGGCGCGGTAGATTTTCCAAGATCAACGGCTCCTCGCTCAGCAGCGCCGCTGCCATCAACGGCAGGGCTGCGTTCTTCGCGCCACTGATTTCGATCTCTCCCCTTAAGGGAATACCGCCACGTATATGAATTCGGTCCATGAAATAAGCTTACCTCCGGTCATCTTCCGCTTGTAGTAAACCTTTGCCTCACAAACAAGCGCACCCGACGGTATGGCACTGAAATATAACCAAATGAAGGCAATCAATCGGGCTCGGTTTTGATATCGACCTCAACCGAATTCGGGCCCGAATCGGCGTCCGGCTGTTGGCGGGCGCGTAACTGCGCCTTGCGGCGAGACAGGTTCGCTCGCAGCGCATCAGCCAAGCGTTCTTGCCGATCGGACTGAGCGAGCGCCTTGCGTGATTTGTCTGTTTGCGGTTGCTTTTTCTCGCCCATGGTTCGCCATCCAGCTCAAGCCCAACCCGCTCATCCTGGGCGGTCGCAACGATGCGGTCAAGATAACGCCTCCATGCTTGCACCCCGCCAAGCTGTGTGGCATCTTGCGCGCGCTTTGCAAGGGGCCGCGGTAGCTCAGGGGTAGAGCACGTCATTGGTAATGACGGGGTCGGAGGTTCGATTCCTCTCCGCGGCACCATTCCCCCCCTTCTGATTGACCCAACTTACGTGAGCGCCGATCCGAAAAACACCATCCGAGAACCCGACGAGGCCGGCCACGCCGATCTCGACGATCACCGTTTGGAGTTCAATCGTTTCGAAAGCCGCGAACCAGGCGCACCCAGCCTGGTGCTGCTGCACGAGGGCTTGGGTTCGGTCGCCATGTGGCGCGATTTTCCGGCCAAGCTCGCCGCGACGACAGGCGCAGAAGTCTTCGTCTATTCCAGGCGCGGCTATGGCACGTCGTCGCCGCGTGCGATGCCCTACGACGTCGACTACATGCACGCCGAGGCCCGCGAAACCTTGCCCCGGTTGTTCGAGGTTTGGGGTCTTGAAGCACCGGTGCTTGTCGGCCACAGCGATGGCGCTTCGGTGGCGCTCATTCATGCCGCCCAAGAGAACCCGCGCGCACAGGCCGTTTGCGTCATGGCGCCGCACATCATGGTCGAGCCGATCTCCATCCAGTCCATCGAGGTCGCGCGCGAACAGTTTCGCACCACCGACTTGGCTGCGAAGTTGGCCCGCTACCACGATGACCCCGAACACGCTTTTCGCGGCTGGAACGACATCTGGTTGCACCCGGATTTCCTGAATTGGGATATCCGCCCGCTGCTGCCCGCCATCCGCTGCCCGGTCATGGCCATCCAGGGCGAGGACGACCCCTACGGCACGATGGCGCAAGTTGATGGCATCGAAGCCGCCAGCGGCGGGCCGGTGGCGTTGGTGAAGCTGCCCGGTTGCGGCCATTCCCCGCACCGCGAAGCGCCGGATGAAACCTTGCGGGCGCTGAAAACCTTCGTTGAAAAGATTGGTCAATGACCCAACGCTACATTGAGGACTACACCGTTGGTGAAATCATCGTCACCGGCTCGTTCACACTCAAACGCGCAGAATTGATGGCATTCGCAACCACTTACGATCCGCAACCCATGCACATTGACGAGGCCTTTGCCGCATCCGATGGCCCGTTCCACGATGTCATTGCCAGCGGTTTCCAGACCCTGGCCATCGCGTTTAAGCTGTTCGTGAACATGGGATATTTCGAGGGCGACGTGGCACTCGGCGGTCCCGGCATGAACGACCTGCGCTGGCTGGCGCCGGTGTTCGCCGACGACACCCTGACCAACCACGTCACCATCGTCGAGGCGCGCAGATCACGCTCCAAGCCCGACCGAGGCATCCTCAGTCTCGGCCACGATCTGCGCAATCAACGCGGCGACACCGTACTGACCTGCGTGACCGCATCGACGATACGATGCCGCGAGCTGCCGAGTTAAACACCCAAATGCTGGTGCAATATTTCCGGTTGCGCCGCCAGTGCCGCGCTATCGCCTGAGAACACGACCTCGCCTTTGACCACGATCAGATGCTGATCCGCCAGTGCCATCAGCTTACCGACGTTCTTGTCGACGATGATGGTCGCCATGCCCTCGCCTTTGATCACCTCAATCACCGACCAGATTTCATCGCGGATCAACGGCGCCAGCCCTTCCGTGACCTCGTCCAGCAACAAGACATCTGGGTTGGTCATCAATGCCCGGCCAATGGTCAACATTTGCTGCTCGCCGCCGGAAAGGTGATTGCCCCAATGGCCAAGGCGTTCGGCCAACCTTGGGAAAAGCTCCAGCACGCGCGTTAATATCCAGTCGTTGCGGCCATCAGGGCCCGAGCGCGCCGCGATCAACAGGTTCTCTCGTACCGTCAGATTGGGGAAAATCTCGCGCCCTTCCGGCACATAGGCGATGCCCGACGATGCCACCGCGTTGGGCGCCATACCGTTGGCCAGAACTCCCTTGATCGAAACCGTGCCGCTTCGCGGCTCGACCAGCCCCATAATGGTTTTCAGCGTTGTGGTTTTGCCCATGCCGTTGCGGCCCATCAAGCTCATGCACGACCCGACCGGCAGCGCCAAATTCATGCCATGCAGCACGTGACTGGCACCGTAGTAGGCGTGCACGTCATCTAAGACGACGACGTCGCTGGCGCT
>JABIPG010000097.1 GCA_018698795.1 Rhodospirillaceae bacterium | reverse complement strand
CGGCGCCTTCCGAATATTCCAGTTCGCCCACCGCCTTGCCCAGATTGTGGGCGGCGATGGCCATCACCTTGTCCTTAAGCTTTTTAGCCGCGCCGGCGGTGGCCGAGCCCAGCATGATCGCCATGCGGCTGGCAACGGGGCTGCGGGTGACGGGCGCATTGAGCGAGTCGGCATGGACGACCCGGATATCGTCCGGGTCCATCTCCAATTCCTCGCCGATGATCGTGGCGACCAGGGTCTCGTGCCCTTGGCCCGACGTGGTGGTGCCGACGACGCCGGTGATCAAGCCGTCGGGGTCGACGCGGATTTCACTGCCTTCGGAAAAGGTGGTGATCTCGGCGGTCGGGTTCATCAGGTACTCGAAGATATTGTTGCCGCCGCCGGGCTCCAGGCAGGTGGCAACGCCGATACCGGCCAGCCGCCCTTCAGCTCGGGCCTGATCGCGGCGTTTTACCAAGTCATCGTAGCCGGCGGCATCCAGCACCTTGTCGAGCACCGTATGGTAATCGCCGCTGTCGTAGTTGGAGCCCGATGGAATCCGGTAGGGGAATTCATCGTGGTTGATCAGGTTGCGTCGCCTGATCTCGATCCGGTCCATACCCAGATGTGCGGCCACCTTATCGACGGCCGCTTCGATCATGTAGTTGGTGGGCGATTGGCCAAAGCCGCGCACCGGCACCTGACCTGTCTTGTTGGTGGTAACGGAAATCGCCTCATACTTGACCGAGTTGATCCGGTACGGACCGACGATCGCGCTGATCGGTTTGGCCAACTGGAACGGCGCGCGGCCCGGATAGGCCCCCGCGTCATCAAGCGCGCGGATTTTCAACGACCGGATTTCACCGTCTTTATTGAATGCAACCTCGGTATCGAAAATGCGGTCCGGTCCATGCGCGTCGCCGCTCGACATGTTGACGAGTCTATCTTCGATCAGCCGCACTGGGCGGCGCAGTTTGCGCGCCAGGTAACCCACCAATACGGAATGCTTGATGCCGCGCTTGACACCGTAGCTGCCGCCGACATCGACGTCTTGATGCAGGCGCACACTATTCAACGGAATGCGTAGCGTGCTCGACAGCAATTCGACGAAGTTGGGCATTTGGATTGAGGCCCAGATGTCCAAGATATCCGTACCTTGCTCCCAGCGCGCTTGTGCGCCGAAGGTCTCGATGGGCACAGTGGAACTGCGGCCCCAACGCACCCGGTATTTCAGGGTCTCGTCGGCTGCGGCGAAATCCTCGTCCACGGTGCCCCAATGGAAGTGCCCGTGATAGAGCACGTTGGAGCCGTTGCCCGGATGCACGAGGCGTTCGGTTTCTTCAAACGCCTCTTCGGGGTCAATAACCGGGTCGAGAGGTTCGTAGTCGACCTCCACCAATTCGGCCGCGTCCTCGGCGATGTAAGGGGTGTCGGCGACAACGGCGCAAACCCACTCACCGCAATAGCGTGCCATGCCGACAGCCAGCGGATGCCATTTCACCTCCGGCAGCTTGAGCCCAAAACGGATGGGATCGCAGTTCTGCTCCAACTCTTCACCGGTCAGTACCGCGTGCACGCCGTCCAGCGCCAGGGCTTCGGATGCATCTATGGAAAGGATGTTGGCTTTTGCATAGGGGCTTTGCACAACGGCGACATGTAGCGTGCCGGGCAAATTGACGTCTTGGACGAATTTGCCTTGGCCGGTAACGAAGCGCTTGTCTTCGCGCACCCGGCGTTTTCGGTTTACGTATCTGAGATTGGTGGTGCTCATTGCCGGGCCTCCCGCATGCGTTCGGCCGCCAGTTGGATGGCCTCGACGATCTGCACGTAGCCGGTGCAGCGGCAGATGTTGCCGCCGATGGCTTCCTTGATGTCTTCAAGCGAGGGCTCAGGGGTGTCGCGCAGCAAGGCCTCGGATGCGATCAACATGCCCGGAATGCAGTAGCCGCACTGCATGGCATGCGCATCGCGGAAGGCATCTTGCAAGATGCCGGTCTCGCCGTTCTCATCACACAAACCTTCGACGGTGGTGACGTTGTGGCCGTTGGCCTGCACGGCCAGTGTCAGGCATGATCGAATGGGTGTGCCGTCGAGCAAAATGGAGCACGCCCCGCACACACCATGTTCGCAGCCCACATGGGTGCCGGTCAGCGCCAATTTGTCGCGCAAGAAATCCACCAACGTCATGCGCGGCTCGACACTTTCGTTGTAGGACTTGCCGTTGACCGTGATGCTGATCTCGATCGTACTCATGCTGCCCCCCCATTTGCATCCTTGATCGCGCGTTCGGCCAAGGTCATGGCGACACGTCGGCGGTAATCGGCGCTGGCGTGCTGATCGCTGCCGGGGTCAATGGCGCTTGGAATTTCTGCTAGAGCCGCTTGCAACACGTCGTCGGTAATCTGCTGGCCGATGAGCGTGGTTTCCAGCGCGGGGACGCGTAAGGCCCGCGCATCGACACCGCCCAAAGCCAAGGCCGCTTTTTGGCATATGCCGCCAGAGTCAATATGCAGGCGTGCAGCCGCGGCGACCATGGCGAAATCACCGTGGCGTTCGCTCATTTCATGAAACGAGGTGCTGACGCGGGTGCCATCCGCAAAAATCGGAAAATGCACGTGCGTGAGCAATTCTTCGGGTTCGCGCGCCGTCATCATTGGGCCGATCAGGAAATCATCGACCGAAACACGGCGGCTGCCGCCCGTGCTTTGCAAGGATACCTCTGCGTCCATGGCCAGGGCCGCCAGCGGAATTTCCGCCGCCGGGTCGGCATGGGCCAGACTGCCGCCGACCGTGCCTCGGTTGCGGGTTTGGGAGTGGCCGACGAAGGAAATAGCCTGTTTAAGCAACGGCAGTTTTTCAGCTACCAAAGACGAGGCCAGTACGTCGGCCTGCCGTGTGCCGGCGCCGATGACGATCTCGTCGCCATTGTCGGCAATGCCGGAAAGCTCGGCGATATTGTTGATGTCCACCACGCGCTCGGGCCGTGCCATGCGCATGGCCAGCATGGGCACCAGGGTTTGTCCGCCGGCGATGACGATGCTGTCGTCATCCAGCAGGGTGAGCGCTTCGGCAATGGAGGTCGGGGCGGCGTAGTCGAAAGGTGCGGGTTTCACGGTTCAACTCTCCCGCCAGCGTTTGACGGCACCGACCTCGATATCGAAATGGTCGAGGGTGCGGCCGATGGTATGGTCGATCATTTGTTCCAGACTTTCGGGTTTGGCGTAAAAAGCGGGAACCGGCGGCGCGATGATAGCGCCCATTTCGGTAGCTTGGGCCATGTTGCGCAAGTGGCCCAGGTGTAGCGGCGTTTCGCGCACCATGAGCACCAGCCGGCGACGTTCTTTCAAGACCACATCGGCGGCGCGGGTCAGCAGTGTAGATGTGACCCCGGTGGCGATTTCGGCCAAGGTGCGTACCGAGCACGGCGCTATCACCATGCCCAATGTTTTTACCGAACCGCTGGAGATGGCGGCGCCGATGTCGTCTTGCTTGTAGCTCACATCGGCCAGATCACGGATGGCGGCGATTTTCATGTCGGTTTCATAGGCGATGGTGATTTCCGCCGAACGCGACATCACCAGATGCGTCTCCACATCGCTCGCGCGCAGCAATTCCAACAGCCGGATGCCGTAAATCACCCCAGATGCGCCGGATATGCCGACAATCAAGCGCTTAGGTGTTGTTGAATCACTCATTGGCGCAAAATCCCTCCCGCGACCAAAGGAGGCCATATCCCAAAGCGCAGTGCAAGTGGGGGATGGATATTTTTGGGCGTTGGGGTAGCCTGATCAAGCGAATAGGGAGGAACGCCGTGCCAAACCAGCAACGCCGGGATCATGATTTACGCTCATGGCTGAACCGACTGTCGGAAACGGGCCGCTTGGCCATTCTTAAATCCGGCGTCGATCTGCATTTCGAATTGGCGGCCATCGCCAATCGTTTGGACGGAAACCGCGCCAGTTTGTTTCCCAAACCCGCTGGTCACGATATGAGCGTGATATCCGGGTTGATCTCTGATCGCGCCTGGATGGCTGAGGCCTTGGGTGTGGAGAAAAGCGAACTGGTCCATGCGTTCCAAGATGCAGTAGCGAATCCGTTGCCGTCGAAGTTGATTGAAACGGCACCTTGCCAAGAAATTGTGCACGATGATCCGGATCTGGGCGAAATTCTGCCAATCCCGACCCACAATGAGTTGGATAGCGGGCCCTACATAGCCGCCGGCTTGGCCATTACCCGGAGCCCCCAGACGGGCGTTCAAAATGTGTCGATCCATCGGTTGCAGCTTTCGGGCCCGAAGGAACTCGGCGCGTTGATCTTGCCGCGCCATACGCTGGCGTTCTTCGAGATGGGCGAAGCCGAGGGCAAGGATTTGGATATCGCTATCGTCATCGGCGCCAGCCCGGCGGCGTTGCTGGCGTCACAGGCCGTGGTGCCGATCAACTTTGATGAGCTGGAAATTGCCGGTGCGCTGGGTTGTGCGCCGCTGGAAGTGGTGCGGTGTATGGGCAGTGATATTCATGTGCCGGCCCATGCCGAGATCGTCATTGAAGGGAAGATCGTCGCCGGTGCACGCGCGCCGGAAGGGCCGTTCGGCGAATTTCCCCAGTATTACGGTGAGCGCGCTGAACGCCACGTGATTCACGTCAACACGGTGACGCACCGGAAAAACCCAATTTATCACACCATCGTCGGCGGCGGGTTGGAGCATTTGTTGCTAGGTGCCATTCCGCGCGAAGCGACGATTCTGACCACTTTGCAGCGCAGCTTCCCATGCGTGCGCGATGTGCATCTGTCGATGGGCGGGACCATGCGCTATCACCTGAATGTACAGATCGAAAACCCCAAGATCGGCGAGGCTAAAAACGTTATCGCCGCCGCGCTTGGTTCGCACTACGACATCAAGCATGTGGTGGTGGTCGATGCGGACGTCGATATCTATGATTCCGAAAAGGTGGAATGGGCGGTGGCGACACGCTTCCAGGCGGACCGGGACCTGGTAGCCATTCACAATGCACAAGGCTCCAAGCTCGATCCCTCCACCGATGACGATGGCGTTGGCTCGAAGCTTGGGTTCGATGCCACGGTGCCGCCTGCAGCGCCGGTGTTTAAATACACAACCATCCGCGTGCCTGGCGAGGAAGACGTGGAGCTGGATGCCGTCATCAACGCGGAAGCACAATTTTCGGATATCGTGACGGATGGCGACTGACGGCCAACCCCACATCGGCCAATCGCGGCTGCGCGTCGAAGACGCGGCGCTGCTGACTGGCGCGGGGCAGTTTATCGATGATCTGGCGGAACCGCCCGGCACGCTGCATGCCGCCATCTTGCGCTCGCCGCATGCGCACGCGCGGATCGTGAATATCAACACCTCGAAGGCGCAAGCCTTAGCAGGTGTTGCCTGTGTGATGACGGGCGGGGACTTGGCCGAAGTTTCCAAGCCGTTGGTGGCTGGCTTGAAGGTACCCATGCAGTGCTGGCCCATGGCCATGGACAAGGTGCGATATGCCGGCGAGCCGGTGGTTATGGTTGTCGCGGCATCGCGCTATGTGGCCGAGGATGCGCTGGACCTGATAGAAGTCGACTATGAACCGCTCGCGGCTGTCGTCAATCCATTGGATGCGTTGGATGCGGAGCGTCCCGCCTTGCACGGTGATATAGGCGTCAATCTGGTTAATGATCGGCGGTTCTCTTATGGCGATCCGGATGCTGCATTCGCTGCCGCTGCCGGCAAAGTGGAGATCACGGTTTCCTATCCGCGCAACGCCGTCACACCCATGGAATGCTATGGCGTCGTCGCCCGGTACGACCCACATGCGAAGGCATATGACCTGACGGCCAATTTCCAGGGGCCGTTTTCCATGCATGCGGTCATTGCGCGGTCGTTGAACGTGCCGGGCAATCGCCTGCGGTTGCGCACGTCACCCGATTCCGGCGGCAGCTTCGGGGTCAAACAAGGCGTATTCCCCTATATCGTGCTCACCGCCGTTGCCGCCCACATCGCCGGTAAACCCGTAAAATGGATCGAAGACCGGCTGGAACATTTGAGCGCGTCTGTCTCGGCTACAAATCGGCAGATCACGTTGCAAGCTGCGGTCGGGGCGGATGGCAAGATTACGGCGCTGGACTGGGATCAGTTGGAGGACGTGGGTGCCTATATCCGCGCTCCCGAACCAGCCACGTTGTATCGGATGCACGGTAACCTCACCGGTGCTTACGACATTGCCAACGTGCGTATCCGCAACCGTATCGTCGTCACCAACAAAACACCGACGGGGCTCAATCGTGGTTTCGGCGGGCCGCAGGTGTACTTCGCCCTGGAGCGATTGGTGGCTAAAATTGCAACTCAATTGGGGCTCGAGCCCTTGGACGTGATCCGTCGCAACTTGCTCCCCGCGGATGCATTCCCGTACCGCACGGCGACCGGCGCGCTTTATGATTCCGGCGACTATGGCGCGGCGTTGGAGATGGCTGTTTCAAGCGGTGCTTACGAGGGCTTGCTGGCGGTCCGCAATGCCGCTCGCGCAGAAGGGCGGCTTTACGGGATCGGTTTGGCCGCCGTGGTCGAGCCTTCGGTCTCCAACATGGGGTATGTGTCGACGGTGATGACGCCCGATGAACGCGCCAAGGCCGGGCCCAAAAATGGCGCGCAGGCGACGGCGACCGTGGCGCTTGATCCGTTGGGTGGCGTGACTGTGCATGTGGCGTCCGTGCCGCAAGGCCAGGGGCACCGCACTGTGTTGGGTCAGGTGGTGGGCGATGTGCTGGGCATTGCGCCCGGCCAAGTGCAGGTGGTGACGGAGTTGGATACGGCGCGTGATGCCTGGACCATCGCGTCCGGCAACTACGCCAGTCGATTTGCTGCTGCTGTCGCCGGCACGGCGAAACTGGCGGCCGAGAAGATTAGGGACAAGCTGGCGGTCATCGCGGCGGCGCAATTGAATACCCGCCCCGACAACATTGTGTTCCAGGACGGCATGGCCGCCGCTGCCGGAAACCTCGAAAACGCCATTCCTTTCGCGCGCCTTGCCGCGACCAGTCATTGGGCGCCAGGCACCGTGCCGGACGGTGCCGAACATGCGCTGCGTGAAACCGTTTATTGGACACCGCCGGAATTGGCCGCGCCGGATGCTAACGACGGTGTCAACTCATCCCTTTGTCATGGCTTTATTTTTGATTTCTGCGGGGTCGAGGTAGACCGCGCGACGGGGCGGGTCAACATCGACCATTACGTCACCATGCATGACTGCGGACGGATTTTGCATCCGGCAATGGTTGATGGCCAAGTGCGCGGTGGCTTTGCCAATGCCGTCGGTGCCGCCTTGCACGAAGAGTACGCCTACGGGCCGGATGGTAGTTTCCTGGCGGGGACCTTCGCCGATTATCTGGTGCCGACCGTTCACGAAATTGTAGCGCCTGAAATTATGCATTTCGAAACGCCCTCGCCGTTCACACCATTGGGCGCCAAGGGCGTGGGTGAGGGGAACTGCATGTCGACACCCGTTGCCTTGGCCAACGCCGTATCGGACGCGCTGGGCGCTGAAGTCACCACCTTGCCCATGACGCCAGCCCGCGTGCGTGCGTTGATTGATGAAACCGAGCCGCTGCCGCCCGAGGGATTAACTCAACGTTCTCCGTCGGGTGAAGGCAAAGAGATGCTGGGTGCCGGCGAGGAGACATTCGCCATTCCTCGCCAGCAGCTTTGGGATACGTTACTCGATCCGGAAGCCCTGCAGGCCATCGTGCCGGGTTGCCATGCCGTCGAACGGATGTCGGCAACGCATTTCCGGGCCGAGGTTACGTTGGGTGTGGGCCCGGTGAAGGGATACTACGTTGTCGAGATATTGCTGTCCGATCTGGAAGAGCCGCAATCGGCAACGCTGACGGGGACGGCGACCGGCACGCTCGGATCGGGCAGCGGCAGCGGCCAAGTGAATCTGCTGGAAACGCCTGAGGGCGGGACGCGACTGGTTTACGACTACCGGGCCACTGTCGGTGGCAAGGTTGCCGCCGTTGGTGGGCGGCTGTTGGATGGGGCGGCGCGGATGGTTATCGGGCAATTTTTCAAAGCGCTCGGCCGCCAAGCCGATGGCGATGTCCCCAAAGGTATGTGGGCTCGGCTAGTGGCGATGCTGTTCGGGGGGCGGTCATGAAGCCGGCTGCTTTTGATTATGTCCGAGCGGCGCATATAGATGAGGTGATGGCTCTTCTCGGCGAAGAAGGCGATGTGGTGCGGGTGCTGGCCGGTGGACAGTCGTTGGTGGCGATGCTGAATATGCGTTTGGCGCAGCCTGGTGTGGTGGTCGATATCTCGCGGCTCGATGCGTTGAAGGCGATCCGACAAGATGCCGGTGCGGTCGTGGTTCCAGCGGCGGTACGGCAGGCGGGGCTATTGCAACGGCCTGGTTTAGCCGGTACCCATCCGCTGCTGGCGGCGGCCATGCCATGGATCGGCCACCCGCAGACGCGCGCCCGCGGAACGGTGTGTGGATCGCTCGCTCATGCGGATCCGAGCGCCGAGTTGCCGCTGTGCTTGGTGGCGCTGGAGGGCGCCGTCACGCTGCGCTCAAAGAGGGGGCCAAGAGAGGTCGCGGCGGTGGATTTTTTCCAAGGCTTGATGACCACCGCCTGCGCCGATGACGAGATGATCGTCGAGGCACGCTTTCCTTCGCGTCGAGAGGGTGCTGGATATGCGTTCCGGGAGTTCGCTCGCCGGGATGGCGATTTCGCCATTGTTGCCTGTGCGGCAGTCGTAACGACGGAGGGTATCGAACTGACTGTAGGCGGCGTTGACGACGTGCCCGTGCGGCGACAGTGGGGGCGACTTGAAGGTTCGGCGTTGGACGACGCGCTGAACGAACTGGCCTGGAGCCTGAGCGCGCGTGACGATCAACACGCCGATGCCCGTTTGCGGCGCGATCTGGTGCGGTCTATGGGGCGAGCCACGATTGAGGAGGCGCAGGCATGCAGCGGATAAAGGCCGATGAGGTCGTGACCATCCGCATGGAGTTAAATGGCCGTGCGGTCGAAGGCCGTGCTGAGCCGCGCTTGTTGCTATCTGACTTCCTACGTCATGAATTGGCAGCGACTGGCACGCATGTGGGGTGCGAGCACGGCGTGTGCGGTGCGTGCACAGTGCGTATTGACGGCCAGATGGCGCGTGCGTGTTTAACGCTGGCAGTGCAAGCCGATGGTTGCCGGGTTGATACAGTCGAGGGCCTTGCCCCTGAGCCTGGCCGGCTATCGGTGTTGCAAGACGCCATGCGTCGCCATTTCGCCCTGCAATGCGGCTACTGCACGCCGGGGATTTTGATGTCGCTGGATACTCTACTGTGCGATGAGCCCGATGCCGACGAGGCCCGCATCCGAGATGTGCTGGGCGGACATCTTTGCCGCTGCACAGGCTACCAGCCGATCGTCGATGCGGCGTTGGATGCGGCGGCCATATTGCGCAAAGAGAGCCGTGATGTTTGATCTCGGGACCAGTTTCTTGGCTAGCGTTGAACGCGACCCCGGCACCGTGGCAATTGTCGATGGCGAAATACGGCTGAGCTATGCGGAATGGTATGCACACGTCAGCGCCATGGCCGAACGCCTGCAAGGCCTTGGGTTGAAGGCTGGCGACCATGTGGTGGCGGCGTTGCAGAACCGCTGGGAGGCGGCGACCCTGCATTGGGCGTGTCAGTTTTTAGGCGTCATCATTACGCCGTACAATTGGCGGGCGAGCGCGGAGGAATTGGGTTTTGTCCTGGAAAACGCCGAGGCGCGCCTGTGCATCTGCGAAGCCCAAACACGCGCCGTCGCCGAAGGTCACGGCGTGGCGCTGGTTGATTTGGATGCCGGAGATTTCTGTGCCGGTTCAGAAACCGCGCCGGACGTTTTGCCGCAGGTTGGATCGGATGCCTGGTCGTTGATGCTCTATACCTCCGGCACCACCGGCAACCCCAAAGGCGTGCCACGCCGCCAAGGTGTTGAACGCGCTGCCGCCCTGGCACATGTGGCGCAGAATACCTACCGCGCGGGCGAGCGCACATTAGGAGTTATGCCGCTCTACCACACCATGGGGGTGCGGTCTTTGCTGGCGAGTTCATTGGTCGGCGGGACCTTCGTATGCCAACGGCGTTTCGACGCTGGCCAAGCGTTGGCGCTGATTGCCCGAGAGCGCCTAACCAATTTGTATTTGGTGCCAACGCTTTATCACGACCTACTGCATCACCCGGAATTCGCATCGACGGATATCTCGTCGGTGGATTTTCTGGGATTTGCCGGGGCGTCGATGACCGACGGTTTGTTGAAAGCCTTGTTCGATGCCTTTGAGCCGAAACTGTTCGTCAATCACTATGGGTCGTCGGAGGTTTATACCTTCACCATCGACCAGAACGCGCCCGCGAAGCCGGGTTCGGCGGGGCGTGCGGGCCTGAATCAACGCATTCGTGTCGTGACCTTGAATGCCGGTGACCCGGAACAAGTGGCCTCGGTCGGTGAGGAGGGCGAGATCATCGCCAGTCTATCGGGTGACGAGGCGTTTGAGGGATACTGGAAACGCCCGGACGCCGACGAGAAGGCATTGAAAGGCGGATGGTATTTCACCGGCGATAGCGGATACTTCGATGCCGAGGGTGATTTGTTTGTCACGGGGCGCGTCGATGACATGATCATCACCGGCGGTGAAAATGTCTCGCCGGTAGAGATCGAAAGTTGCCTGTCGCTGCACCCGTGCGTGGGCGAAGTGGCGGTCGTCGGCCTTGCCGATGAGCGCTGGGGGCAAGCCGTCACAGCGTTTATTGTCGCCAAGCAAGACATCACTGGCGACGCTTTGGACGCACATTGCAAATCTTCGGCGCTTGCCAATTTCAAGCGTCCACGACGGTATGTGTTTCTCGAAGAACTGCCGAAATCGCCGGTAGGAAAGTTGTTGCGCCGCAAGCTGGTAGCTGGCGATTATAGCGAAATCTGAATGGCCTAAGGAGACGATCAAGATGCCGAACGACACCACCCAGGACCTGCACGGACAAGCCTTCGACGGGTTCACCGTTGAGGTTGATACCGAACAACAGCGCGGTGATATCATCCTCGACCGGGGCGACATGAACACCATTTCCATTGAGCAGCGCGACGAATTGCGCACGGTGTTTGAAACCCTTGATCGCGACGATCGGGTGCGGGTGATCGTGCTGCGCGCCGTCGGTAAAAACTTTTCCTCCGGCGGCTTTATTCGAGGTTTTCTGGAGGCCTCGCCTGAATTGGTGTCAAACCTGGCCGAAAATATCGCCGCTCCTGCACGTTGCGATAAACCGGTAATCGTCGCCAACCGGGGGTATTGTTTCGGGGTCGGCTTCGAGATCTCGCTGGCTTGCGATTTCCGTATTGCATCCGAGACCGTGAAGTACTCGTTGCCCGAGCAGAAACTCGGACAGATTCCGGGTTCGGGCGGCTCGGCTCGGCTGCAGAAGATTGTCGGCATCACGCGCACCAAGGATATCGTCATGCGCTCCAAACGTATTTCCGCTGAGCAGGCGCTCGATTGGGGCATCGCCACAGAAATGGTGCCTGATGATCAGTTAGAAGCGGCGACCGATGCCTTGGTGGCCGAGCTATGCACCTTTGCGCCCTTGGCGCAGCGCACGGCCAAGCGATTGCTAAACGAGACGGAGGATGCGTTGTTGACCACCGCCATTCAACTGGAAGGCCACAGCTATTCGCGCTTGCGCCAGTCGGATGATTTCCGTGAAGGCGTTGAGGCTTTCCATGAAAAACGCAAACCGGAATTCAAGGGTTCGTGAGCCATTGTCGCCGGAGGTAATGGTGGCAATTCGCGTCACCGTCGTGGTGTGCCGCCGGGCTAGGACATGTATGCGCTAGCGAGCGGCGGCGCGGATGTCGGTCAAGCTGGCGCCTGCCGTCAACGCCTCAATGGGCACAACCAGTTCGATCAGCGCCGGGTCGCTGGATGACAAGGCGTCATCCAAAGCCGGTTGGAATTGATCCGTGCGGGTGACTTGTGCGGCATGCCAGCCATAAGCCTTGGCGATGGCGATGAAGTCCGGGTTGGCGAGGTCGGTGGCGTAGACGCGTTCAGGGTAAGCGCGTTCCTGGTGCATGCGGATGGCGCCGAGCGAGCCATTGTTCACCACCAAAACCAGGACCGGTAAATTGTAGGCTTTGGCAGTGGCGAGCTCTTGGATGGTCATTTGCAAACACCCATCACCGGCGACCGCGACCGCTTGGCGAGATGGGTCTTCAATAGCGGCGGCGATGGCTGCCGGCAGGCCATATCCCATGGAGCCGCTGGTCGGCGCTAATTGCGTACGGTATTGGCGGAAGGCGAAATAGCGGTGCACCCAGCCGGCGTAATTACCCGCGCCATTGGAGATGACGGCGTTGTTGGGGAGTGCTTCACGCAGCGCCAAAATAACGTCGGCCAGTTGCACATCACCGGGGATCGGTTTGGGTTGAGCGAAAGCGCGGTAGACATCGCCGGCGCGTTTGTGCCAATCGGTACGGTCTGCGCCCGCATCAAGGCTGTGTGAGGCCTGCTCCAAGGCATCAACGAAGGCGCGAGGATCGCAACAGACCGGCACATCAGCTTGATAGATTTTATGCAGTTCCTCGCCGGAGGGATGCACGTGGATGAGCGTTTGCACGGGCGAAGGAGAGTGCAGCAACGTGTAGCCAGCCGTTGTGTGTTCATCCAAGCGCGCACCGACGGCAAAAATTAAATCCGCCGATTGCACCAAAGGTTTCAACGCCGGATCCATGCCGATACCGAGGTGCCCGACATAACCGTCCATCATGTTGTCGCAATAGTCCTGGCAACGGAATGCTGTGGCCACCGGCAGATTGGCGGCACTGGCAATGCGCTCGAACTGTTGGCGGGTGTCGTCCGACCACAGGCTGCCGCCGACAACGGCTAAGGGGCGCTCGGCCTTGTTGAGAGCGGCAATCACGTCGTCGATCTGGGATGCCATAGGAGCGGCGGTGGGGATGGCTGGTGCGGCGTCCGCTAGTTCCAATTCAACGGCTTGCTCCAGCATGTCCTCGGGAAGACCGATAACCACCGGGCCTGGGCGGCCGGCGCAGGCCATTGAATAAGCACGGGTGATGATTTCCGGCAGTCGGGCCGGATCTTCGACGGTAACCGCCCATTTGGCGACGCCGCCGAAAAACTTCGGCACATCGATTTCTTGGAAAGCCTCGCGGCCCGAGTAACCGCGTGGGATCAAGCCGACGAAGGCGATCAGTGGGGTTGAGTCCTGAAGGGCGGCGTGCAGGCCGGCCATGGCGTTGGCACCACCGGGTCCGCGGGCCAGCATCAGCACGCCGGGCTTGCCGGTCAATTTTCCTTCGGCTTCGGCCATGAACGATGCGCCGCCTTCCTGGCGGGTGACCACGTATTCGATATCGTTGGCTGTGCCCAGATCGTCCAGGACCGAAATGAAACTCTCACCCGGCACACCGAAAATGCGCCTGATCCCAAGCCTGCGCAGGCTGGTGACCAGTGCGCCGGCACCGTTTCCACTGAATGCAACCATATGTTCTTCTCCTTCATGCAAAGCGAGCTTAGCACTGGCAATAGCACTGGCAATAGCACTGGCAATAGCATGGGCGAAAACGATTTGAAAATTTGGCGACCGTGATAACGTTACCCCCTCGAAACTCAACCCGCAAAGGCGAAACGGTCGAATTAACGTGCTGACACTGCCTTCAGTTTTACAAAATACAATCCGCTTATATGGCGGCAAACCGGCGATTTCGGATGCGGCTGGGGATCTGACTTGGGCTGAATATGGCGCGTCGATCCAGCGCGCGGCGGGCATGTTGCAGGGACTCGGGATCGCGCAAGGCCAGCGTTTCGGTATCGTTGCGCGCAATTGTTATCATCAGGGAGAATTGATCTACGGCGGTTATTGGTCGGGCCGCATTCCCGTCCCCATCAATTATCGCTTGGCGCCCGGCGAGATCGCGCAAATTCTCAATGATGCCGATTGCCGGTATCTGGCCATTGATCCGGCTTTTGCGGCGCTGCTTGATGCCCCTGAAATGGCAGGATGGCGCGAGCGAGCATTCGCCATGGGACCGCAATCTGCCGAGACCGGTTTGGATGACTATGTCGCGCTTCGTGATGCGGCTTCGCCGCTGGATCCGGTCCATGCCGAAGAGCACGACGATGCCTTGATGCTCTATACCGGCGGCACTACGGGTGCGGGCAAGGGCGTGCGGATATCCAACCGTAACATCGTCGCCAATGCCTTGCAGATCATGCAGGTGATGAGCCCGCACGGGAACGATGTGTATCTGCATTCGACGCCGATGTTTCATGCCGCCGAGGTGAAGTCGACGATCTTCACGATGTTCGGCGCCAGTCATTGTTATCTGCCCGAATTCACGCCACGTGACTTTCTAGCCACTATCGAACGCCACAAAGCAACCGTGGCTGGCCTCGTGCCGACGACGTTACTTCGGGTGCTCGATGAGCCCGGTTTTGACAATTTCGACGTCTCGAGTTTGCGTCTCATCAGCTACGGCACTTCTCCTATTTTGCCGGCTGTCGTCCGGCGTGCTGCAAAGGCCTTTCCGGGAACGGGCTTCCAGCAATGCTACGGCTTGACGGAGTGCTCGCCCTATTTGGCCATGCTGGATGAAGAGGCACATGAGCGCGGCCTCAATGGTGAGGAACACCTTTTGTGCTCAGCCGGCCGACCGGTGCCCGGCGTCGATCTGCGTATCCTTGATGAAGATGGCAACGAAGTGCCGACCGGCGAGGTGGGCGAAGTCGTCGTCCGTGGGCCGCAAGTCTCGCACGGATATCATAACCGACCTATCGAGCACGAAGCGGCGTTTCGGGACGGTATGTTCCATACCGGCGATGTCGGGCGCTTGGATGAGGACGGGTTTCTCTACCTTTTGGATCGCAAGCGCGACATGATCATCACCGGTGGCGAAAATGTTTATACCCGCGAGGTTGAGGAAGTTCTCGGTCGCCATTCGGGTGTCAAAGAAGTGTCGGTCATCGGCGTGCCGGACACGGATTACGGCGAGGCACTGTTTGCGGCCATCGTGCCGTCCGCCGATTGGCAGCCTTCGGTCGATGAATTGATCGAACATTGCCGGCCGCTTATGGGGGGCTACAAAATTCCGAGGCGCATGGCGTTTGTCGAGGAATTACCGAAAAGCGCCATGGGCAAGGTCTTGAAGCAAGATTTGAGAGAAACTTACGCAAAGCAACCCCTTGAACAGGAGATCGCATCATGACGGGAAGTTTGGAAGTCGGCATGAGCCGCACCCAACGCTACGATATCGACACCGACCGCACCATCGGCTTTATGGGCGAGGACCTGCGTGTCTATGCGACGCCGTGGATGGTCCGGGATATGGAGAACACCTGCCGCGAGTTCATCGACGAACACGTCAGTGATGAGATGAACTCCGTCGGTGCACGTGTCGAGATCGACCACATGGGGCCGACACTTATCGGGATGCATGTGGACATCACGGTCACAGTCACCGAGGTGAAGGGTCCCAAGGTGGCATTTGAGTTCGAAATCCACGACGAGCTTGATCAGGTCGGGCGCGGTAAGCATCTGCGTTTCGTCGTTGCCCTGGATCAACAAAAAGAACGCTTGGTCGCCAAGCGCGCGAAGTTTGATGAGGCCAGTGACTGATGACACCACCGGACGGGGAATCTGGAGGCGGTGGGCGCCGTAAGGTCCCCGTCTATTGCAATCAGTGCGTTTGTGGGCCGGACCTGTTCAAGGTCGAGGTCGAGGACGGCGTGGCGCGGGCCATTGAACCCAACTTCGATGTGGCCGACCAGCACCCCGGACAGGGACGGGTTTGCGTTAAAGCCTTTGGTCTGATCCAGAAAACCTACAACCCGAACCGCATTCTCAGGCCGATGAAACGCTCGAACCCGCAAAAGGGCCGCGAGCACGACCCCGGGTTTGTCGAGATTTCTTGGGATGAGGCGCTGGAGATGGTTGCGTCGAAGCTGCGCGGTATCCGCGCTGCCGGCATGCGCGACGAAGAAGGATACCCGAAGGTCGCCGTGACATTTGGCGGCGGCGGCACGCCGACCCGTTACATGGGCGCCTTCCCCGCCTTCCTATCGGCCTGGGGCGTGGCTGATTTTGGGTTTGGCTCGGGGCAGGGCGCGAAGTGTTATCACTCCGAGCATTTGTATGGTGAGTTTTGGCACCGCGCGTTCACGGTGGTCGTGGATTCGCAGAACTGCGACTACATCCTCAATTTCGGCAACAACCAGGAAGCCTCAAGCGGCGTTTGCGGTGTGTGGCGCCAAGCCGACGCGCGTGCGCGCGGTATGAAGCGCATCCAGATTGAGCCGCACATGTCGGTCACTGGCGCATTGTCGGCTGAATGGGTGCCAATCAAACCGAAAACCGATCCGGCATTCTTGTTCGCGCTGATCCACCGTGTGCTTTGTGAGCGCGACTGGCGCGATATCTGCGATATTCCATTCTTGGGCCATGAAACAAACTCACCCTATCTGGTCGGGCCCCAGGGGTATTTCCTGCGCGACTCCGAGACCCGCAAGCCGCTGATTTGGGACAACGCCGATGGCAAGGCCAAAGCGTTTGATGCCGAAATCGCGCAGCCTGCACTGGATGGCACATTCAGCGTTGGCGGCGTAGAAGAAGGGCCGGATGGCGAGGAATGGATGTATGAGGCGACCGATGCTCGCCCGTCCTTCCAAATGCTGGTCGAACACATGCAGCAGTTTACGCCGGAATGGGCCGAGGTCGAGTGCGATGTGCCGGCGGCGACCATCCGCCGTATTGCCGATGAATTCATGGCTCATGCGCGGGTCGGCGAGACCATTGAGATCGAGGGCGAGACGCTGCCGTTGCGCCCGGTCGGCATCATGCTCGGCAAAGGCATTAACAACGGCTGGGGCGGCTATCAGATGATGTGGGGCCGCACGACGCTGGCGTGTCTGGTCGGTGCATTAGAGGTGCCGGGCGGCACGTTGGGGACGAAGGTGCGCCTGAATAGGCCTGCCAACAACCGCCTCAATAGTGCGCAACCTGGACCTGACGGCTTCATGCGCTATCCGTTCAATTCGACTGACAAGGATTCGTGGCATTCGAAGCCCACCATTCGCAACGGGTTTGCGACCCTGGTGCCGTTGGCCGGCAACTCGCCCTGGTCGGCAGCCTTAGGGCCTGCGCACCTGCCGTGGTTGTTCCAGAAAGAAAGTCCAAAGGCCTGGCCGCGCCAGACGTTGCCGGAATTCTGGCTTTGTTACCGCACCAACCCAGCGATCTCATCGTGGAATGCGCCCGAGGTCGCGGAACGCATTGCCGAGTTCCCGTTCACAGTGGCCTTCGCCTATACCTTAGACGAGACCAACTACATGGCCGACGTATTGTTGCCCGATGCCGGCGATATCGAGAGTCTGCAACTGAGCCGGCTGGGTGGTACGGGATCGGGCGAGAATTTCTGGTGGCAGCAAGGATGGGCCGTGCGCCAACCGGCCGTAGAGCCCCCCGGCGAATGCCGCGACATGACAGACGTCGCCACCGAACTGGCAGAGCGTGTCGGGTTGCTGAAAGAATATAACGCGGCCATCAACAAGGGGTCGGCAGGTATGAAGTTGGCCGGCGACGGGTTTGACTATTCCCTCGACCCGGACGTGTCGCACTCCAGTGAAGATGTTTGGGATGCCGTGGCCAAGGCCGCCAGTCATGAATTGTCCAATGGCGAAGAGGTCGTCGGGATCGATTGGTTCCGTGATAAGGGTTATATGCTGCGACCGTTTTCGCAATTGGAGTGGTATTTGCATCCGCGCCTCAAACAAATGGGCATGCGGTTTGAGATCCCTTACCAAGAACGCATCAAACGCCATGGCGAGCAGTTAAAACGCCGCCTGCATGATGCCGACATTGAATGGTGGGACCATCAACTGACCGAGTATGAGCCGCTGCCGGGTTACGAGCGCTTCCCCGATATCTGGACCAACTATGCGACGGAAGTGGGGCGTGATCCGGACGAGTTTCCGTTCTGGGCGCTGACGGCGCGCTCTATGCAATATTCCTGGGGCGCCAATGTGGGCATCCCGCTGATCCGCGAAGTGGCGCTCAATGTCTCCGGCCACGATGGGGTGATTATTAATCGCACGCGAGCACGTGAGTTGGGCATTGAAGACGGTGATCCGATTACGCTCGAATCCGCCGCCGGCACGACATCGAGCCGCGCCGTGCTGCGAGAAGGCATCCGCCCCGACACAGTTTTGATGATCGGTCAGTTCGACCACTGGGCGACGCCGGTGGCCAAGGATTTCGATCTGGCGAGCCTCAATTCCGTTACCGCGTTGTCTGTGTCGTTGACCGATGCGACCGGTAGCGGTGCCGACTTGATGCGGGTATCGGTCCGGAAAGGTCGGCCCGCATGACCGCCTGGGGAATGACCGTCGACCTGAATCGCTGCGTTGGCTGTCAGACCTGCACCATCGCCTGCAAGCATGCCAACGCCACGCCGCCGGGCGTACAGTGGCGCAAGGTCATCGATGTTGAGTACGGAAGCTTCCCTGATGTTCAGCGCTTGTTTGTGGTCACTGGGTGCCAACACTGCGAAAATCCGCCTTGCGTGCCGGTGTGTCCGACGGGCGCTACGGCTAGGCGCGATGACGGATTGGTGACCATCGATTACGACGTCTGTATCGGCTGTGCATCCTGCGTGGTGGCCTGCCCCTATCAGGCGCGCTCTATCCAGCACGAGCGCGAGTGGTACTACGATGAAGGCGCGACGGCGCAGGAAATACAGCGCCCACACGAGGAGCGCCTGGGCGTCGCCAACAAATGCACTTTTTGTATTGAACGCATCGATGATGCGATCGAGCGTGGACTGACGCCGGGTGTATCGCTCGAATCAACGCCGGCCTGTGCGGCGTCATGCATTTCGCAGGCGCTGAAATTCGGTGATTTGGATGATCCGGAAAGCGATGTCTCGAGGCTGGTGCGCGACAACAAGACATTTCAGATGCACGAAGAGTTAGGGACCAATCCGCGTGTCCGCTACCTCTATGAAGTAGCTGACACCATGCCCGGTCGCGACCTAACGTCGGATGATACTGATGACGCAGCATTGTCGGACCTCCACAACCCTCTCGTCGGCAAGCGCCAAACCTTTTGGGATTATCGTGCCGCCATGAACTTTGCCTTGGGCGGCATGGCATCGGGGCTGGCGATTGTCGCATGGCTGGCATATTTGGCGGGATGGATTGAAGCCGGAAAGCTGCAAGCCGGCTTTGCTTCCGCCGGAGTAATCATGGCTGTTGGCCTGTTTTTCGTGTTTATGAAATTAGGACGCAAGGCGCGGTTTCTGTTCGTGCTGCGCCGTCCGCAAACCTCGTGGATGACACGCGAAACTTATTGTGTGGCGTTATTCTATCCGGCGGTCGCTGCGTCGATCGTTTGGGCGCATCCTCTTGCCTATTCGCTCGCAGGATTGGCGGCGGCTGGGTTTTTGTTGTCGCAGGCGAAGATTTTGTTCATGTCGAAAGGCATTCCGGCGTGGCGCGCACCGTTGGTGCCGTGGATGCTGATGGCGACGGGTATATTTGAAGGTGCCGGGCTGCTGGCCTTGATCACCAACGGCGCCAGCGCGCAACTGGCGGGTTTTGCCGCTGCAATGGGTGTGCTTAACGCAGTGATATGGCGCACCTATCGTCGCACGGGTCGGGCAAGCGGCATCGGCCCGTTGTCCATGCGCGATATCGATGGCATTGCGCCCGTCGTGCTGTGGATGGGGTACGCGCTGCCGGCGGCGATGTTCGGCATGGCTGTTTGGTCGCCAACGGCGGCTTTGCCGGCTGGTATGATCGCGGCTGCCGGCGGGTTTTTCTGGAAATACGCCTTGGTGACGCAGATTTGCCATCAGCAAGGGTTTGCCCTGCCGAAAGTGCCGAGCCGAGGGTCTGGCACCAAAGCGGCGCCGGGCTCGTCTCTGGCGTAATCTCTGGGCCGTCTATAGAAAAAACCAATACCACGTGGTGCAAAGCCGTCTTGCTTGCCGAGCAGCGTAAACCTACGCTCGGTCACCTTGGGGTCAATGTTCGTCTACTATGCGTACGTTGTTCCGGTCAAGATGACAGGGTGGAACGGGAGACGGCAGCGTGAGTGCTGAGCGGTCATTCGCTAAAGAAGTGGAACAGCTTCGTCTGGGTGATGGCGAAACTTTCCGAGGTGAAGGCATTCTGGCCGTCACCAAGGCCTTGCTGCAGTCTGGGGTTTCGTATGTCGGTGGTTATCAAGGCGCGCCGGTATCGCACTTGATCGACGTGCTGGTCGATGCTGAAGATATGATGGCTGAAATGGGCGTGCATGTGGAAACTTGCACCAACGAAGCTTCTGCCGCCGCCATGCTCGGCGCGTCGGTGAACTATCCCATCCGTGGCGCCGTGACGTGGAAATCCATCGTCGGCACCAACGTTGCTTCTGACGGGCTGTCCAACCTAGCATCGCCGGGCGTCATCGGAGGCGCTCTGATTGTCGTCGGTGAAGATTACGGCGAAGGCGCCAGCGTGATCCAGGAGCGCACCCACGCGGTGGCCATGAAGTCGTCCATGTGGTTGCTGGACCCGCGACCCGATCTACCGGCTATTGTCGATATGGTGGAGCATGGGTTTGCGCTGTCAGAAGCCTCCAATACGCCCGTGTTTCTGGAACTGCGCATCCGCGCTTGCCATGTGCAGGGTGAGTTTCTCGCTAAGGATAACGTCAAGCCCGCCGTCAACGCGCGCGATGGTTTGACCGACCCGGCCAAGTTTGATTACGCCCACCTGCCGCACCCACCGGTTACCTACACCCAGGAAATCGCCAAGGTGACCGAGCGCTTGCCCAAGGCGCAGGACTATATCGTGAAGCACGGCCTGAACGAGGTTTTCGAAGGCGAGCGCGCCGATATTGGCATCATCGTCCAGGGCGGCCTCTATAACGTGCTCATGCGCCGCCTCGCTGTCATGGGGCAGGCTGATGCTTTCGGTAACTCCAAGGTGCCGATGCTGGTGCTCAACGTGACCCACCCGCTGGTGCCCGACCAGATCATCGAGTTTTGCAAAGACAAGAAATCGGTTTTGATGCTCGAGGAAGGCAACCCGGAGTTCATTGAACATCAAATCAACTCAGCCCTTCGCAAATCCGGCGTCGACACCCAACTGTACGGCAAAGACGTTATGCCGCCGGCAGGTGAGTATTCGGCCGAAGCGCTGCAGCAAGGTTTGACGACATTTTTCGAGGCGGTCGGTATTGACCACCCTTCAGCAACCCCGAAGGCGGATCTGCGTCAAGCCGGCTTGGATGCTCTGGGGGCGCCGTTACCACCGCGCCCGCCCGGGTTTTGCACCGGATGCCCCGAACGCCCGGTTTACGCGGCCATTAAGGTGCTGGAGGAGGAAGTCGGCAAGGTGCATATCTCCGCCGATATTGGCTGCCATTCTTTTGCTACGTTCGAGCCGTTTTCGCTGGGCAACTCGATTCTTGGGTTCGGCATGTCGCTGGCATCGGCCGCTGCGGTGGCGCCGTTTCAGAAAAAACGATCAATCTCGATCATGGGTGACGGCGGGTTTTGGCATAACGGCCTGACCTCCGGTGTGATCAGTTCGCTTTTGAACCAAGGCGATTCAATCCTGATCATCATGCAGAACGGCTACACGTCGGCCACGGGCCAGCAGTTTATTCCATCCAGCGCCAAGGCGCGCGGTGATCATGTGCCCGGCATGACCATCGGCGAAACCTTGAGCGCGCTCGGTGTCAGTTGGTTGCGCACGGTCTATACTTACGGTGTTTCCAACATGGTTGATACGCTCCGCGACGCGCTGACGACGCCGCATCAAGGCTTGAAAGTAATCATTGCCGACGGCGAATGCCAATTGGCGAAACAGCGCCGCGTGCGCCAGGAACGTGCAGTATCGTTGAAAAAAGGTGAGCGTGTCGTGCTGCCGCGCTTTGACGTGGACGCAGACATTTGCACGGGTGACCATGCATGCATCCGGTTGTCGGGCTGTCCGTCTTTGACCATTGCGCCCAACCCCGATCCGTTAAAGGCCGATCCCATCGCGTCCATTACCGATACGTGTGTCGGCTGCGGCTTGTGCGGCGCTGTGGTGCATGCCGATGGCTTGTGCCCGTCTTTCTATATGACCGAAACGGTGATGAACGCCGGTGGCGGAGAGCGCTTTATGTCGACACTGCGCCAGGGCGTGATCGCCATGATGGCGGGAGCGGCGCATGACTGATGCCCAAGCCCGTCCCGTCACGCTGCTGGTCGCTGCACTTGGCGGCGAAGGCGGTGGCGTGTTGACCGACTGGGTCGTGGCGGCTGCGCATGCGGCGGGATACCCCGTGCAGGCAACCTCCATCCCCGGTGTGGCGCAACGCACAGGTGCGACGACTTACTACATGGAAATATGGCCCGAGCCGACATCGGCTTTGAACGGCAAACGACCCGTTTTCGCCCTCGCCCCAGCGCAGGGTGAAGTGGATATTGTCGCCGCGACCGAGTTGCTTGAAGCCGGGCGCTGCATCATGAACGGCTACGTCACGCCCGACCGCACTCATTTGATTGCCTCCACCCATCGCACCTATACGACGCTGGAAAAAATGGCACCGGGTGATGGTCGCTTGGACGCTGACGGTTTGCGCAAGGCCGCTGAGGCGCTGGCGAAGAAATCCATGTTGGCGGACCTAGGCGAGGTGGCCAGCGAAAGCGGTGCATTTATCAACGCCGTCGTGTTGGGTGCTATTGCTGCGACTGGGCTGTTGCCGATGGGCAAGGATGCTTTGGAAGAGGCGATCCGAGCGACCGGCAAAGCCGTGAACGGCAACTTGAAAGGTTTTCAAGCCGGATTGGATGCAGGCAAGCAGACCGCCGAAGCAGATGCGCCGGGCATTCTGGAAGATTTGGATGCCATTGTCGCCGAGGCCCGTGAACGGCTTGCCGATTTCCAGGATGCGGCCTACGCCGATCAATACGAGGCCCGTCTGGCGCCGTTCCGTGACGGCGAGCCGGCGGTGGCGGTCGCGGTTGCTCGAAATCTCGCCCAGCGTATGGCCTATGGCGATATCATTCGCGTGGCGCAGACGAAAATCCGCAAACGCCCGCAAGCGGCGGCCGATGGTGGCGTTGTTCACGTAACGCAATATTTTAGGCCCGGGCTGGCAGAAATATGTGACATTTTGCCGCCTGCATTGGCCAAACGCTGGCTGGCGCGTGCCGAGCATGACGAGTGGTTTGCCTCCAAGCAATGGGCCATGGAACTGCGTACGACGACCATTTGGGGTTTCGCGCGGCTATCCTTTTTGGCCAAACTCAAGCCGTTGCGGCGGCGGACTTACCGCTATGGCGTTGAGCAAAATGCTATCGATGCTTGGCTCGATGATGTTCGCCGGGCGGCGGTTTTGGATGCGGAGCTGGGGGTTGAGGCGGCGGAAATGTCGCGCTTGATCAAAGGCTACGGGAAAACCCACGCGCGTGGGACAAGGAATTTCAAGCGGGTGCGCGAGAGCACATTATTGCCCGCCTTGGATAACGGCTCGGATACGCAGAACGCGGTCCGGGAAAGCCGTAAGGCCGTTGACGCGGCCAGGTCAGACATGAGGGCGGACATCGCGGACGCCTGATTGTGCTATCGTTTTTGTGCCAAGCCTCCAATGAAGGGGTAACGGGACAAATATAACCGGCCAATTGTGGCCACATGTAGAACTGGGAGAGACAGGAATGCATAAAACAACATTAAAGACCCTCGCCGGCGGTATTGCGCTCGGCTTAGCGCTCGGCTTGCCGGGTATCGGCAACGCCGCTGACATTGAATTGAAACTGCACCACTTTCTGAGTCCGAAAGCACCTGCCCACTCCAAAATGCTTGCCCCTTGGGCCAAGCGGATTGAGAAAGCTTCTAATGGTCGGGTTTCCATCGAGATTTTTCCTTCCATGACACTGGGAGGCAAGCCTCCGCAGTTGCCGCGTCAGGTTCGTGACGGTGTTGTCGATATGGCCTGGATTGTGAATGCTTACGCCGCGGGTTCGTTCCCCCGCACCGAGGTTTTTGAACTTCCGGGCGTGCATCAGGGCGATAGTGGAGCCGTCAATCAGGCCATGCAAGCCATGTACAAAGATGAGCTCAGTAAGGATTTCAAAGGAATGGTGGCGCTTTTCCAGCATGTCCATGGCGGTCAGGCCATCCATATGGCCGACACTGTCGTCCGCAGCCCAGCCGATATGGCTGGCAAGAAAATGCGGATTCCGTCGCGGACAGGATCATGGGTGCTTGAAGCCTTGGGTGCCAGCCCGGTTAAAACATCGGTCGGAGAAATTCCGGTGGCTCTTTCCAAGAAGGTTGTCGATGGCGCCATGATACCGTTTGAAATTATCCCGCCACTGAAGATTCATCAGCAAACCAAATACCAGATTGAAGGTCCGGGCGGAAAACGTCTGGGCACCACGTCCTTCTCCGTCATCATCAACAAGGCCCGTTGGGATAGTCTGCCGGCGGATATCCAGGCAATCTTTCTAAAGGAATCCGGCACGGCATGGCATGATGAAGTTGGCGCCATCTGGGATGGTGCCGAAGCCTTCGGCATCAAGATGGCCGTGGACAGCGGAAACAAGCATATTCAGTTGAGCGACAGTGAATGGGCTAAATTCGAAAAAGCCGTATCACCCGTTGTCGGTCGCTGGATCAAGGAAATGAACTCCAAAGGTATCGACGGCAAGGCACTCTATGATCGTGCAGTATCGTTGGTTGGTAAGTATTCACCGGCGAAATAACCAGTGAATATGACCAAAATGAACGGGGGGGCGGGGCTTTTCAGCCTCGCCCGTCGCGTCATTGCCGGCTGGGCGCTGTTTGGCGGGTTCGTTTTGGTCGGCGTCGTGCTTATCAACGCCTATTCCATCCTTGCCGGACACATTATCAACAAGCCCTTTCCCGGAGATTTTGAACTCACCGAGATGGGCGCAGCCATTGCCGCTTTTTGCTTCCTGCCCTATTGCCAACTCATGGGATCCAATGTGTCGGCCGACATCTTTACCATGCGGGCCAGCCCAAAGGCGGTCGCGGGAATGTCCGTGTTTGCTGCTGTTATCGCCACGACTTTTTCAGGCTTGATGATATGGCGGATGTGGCATGGATTTCTGGATTACCAGGAATACGAGGAATTCACCGGGATACTGGAAATCCCACTTTGGTGGGCGTTTGTGCCGGCATTGATTTCGTTGGCGCTGCTTTTGTGTGCCGCCCTTATGACCTTACGGAACTCCGTTCTTGAGATGACGGCGAAGAAGGCGCTCTAGGATGGATAGCATTACCGTTGGATTGCTCGGGCTTGGCACACTCATCTTGCTGATTGCGATCAGAGTTCCGATTGCCTATTCGATGATCGTCGTAGGTGGCGTAGGCATCGCCATATTGAACGGCCCGCAAATCGTTTTAAACCAGTTGAAGGACTTGGCTTACGGCCAATTCTCCATTTATGACCTATCCGTCTTGCCGCTTTTCATCCTCATGGGTGCGATTGCATCGCGCTCGGGTTTGAGCAGGGATTTGTTCCGTGCCGCCAATGCCTGGTTGGGCGGTCTTCGCGGCGGTGTGGCCATGTCAGCCATCGCAGCTTGTGCCGGTTTTGGTTCAGTATGCGGTAGTTCCCTGGCCACCGCATCGACCATGGGGCGCGTGGCGCTGCCGGAACTGAAGCGCTACAATTATTCCGGAACCCTGGCCACGGGGACCATAGCCGCGGGCGGCGTTTTGGGCATTTTAATTCCCCCCTCGGTCGTGTTGGTGATCTATGCCATCATCGTCGAAGCCAATGTCGTTACCATGTTCATGGCAGCGATGATCCCGGGATTGATCGCGGTGTTGTTTTTCATCATCACCATTGTCATCTATGTGCGGATTGTCCCCTCGGCCGGCCCGCGAGCGGAGAAAAGCAGCCGTGAAGAATTAATAGAAGCGACATTGAACATCTTGCCCGTGGGCCTCGTCTTTGGCGTTGTCATCGGCGGTATTTATTTCGGATTTTTCAACCCGACACCGGCCGCCGCCGTGGGTGTCGTCATGGTCACCTTGTTCGGCATTGTCCGCAAACGGCTGACCATGAACGATTTTCGCGAATCTCTTCTGGAAACAGCACTTACCGGCGGCATGATCTACCTCATCCTTCTGGGTGCGGAGCTGCTCAAGATTTTCATGTCACGTGGCGGGGTTCCCCAGGCTATGGCTGAATGGATGGCGACGTCAGGCATGGCGCCGATGGCGACCCTGCTCATCCTACTGGTGGCGCTGATCTTGTTGGGTTGCCTGATGGACAGCCTGTCGATGATCCTGTTGGCCATTCCGTTCTTTTGGCCGGTTCTCGTGGAAATCAACGGCGGCGATCTTGTCACCGCCGACATGTCGCCGTTCGGTATGACGACGGAGGACCTGAAGATCTGGTTCGGCATTTTGGCGCTTATCGTGGTGGAACTTGGCCTGATCACACCGCCGGTCGGCATGAATGTGTTTATCATTTCTGCTCTGTCACCGGATGTTCCCATGCGTCAAACGTTTTTGGGGGTTTTGCCTTTCTTTGGCGCCGAAATCGTTCGGGTTGCGGTGTTAATTCTGTTTCCCGCATTGACGCTATGGCTACCGCATGTGTTGCAGTAGGGCGTGCCGTCCGTCTCGGAAATTCATTTCGGCACCGTTTTTTCGGGGTCAAAAGCTGTTATTTTTCAACAACATCAAAAAAAATCTGAGGAACGAACCCAATTTTCCCCAGCTCCCGCGCGCTGGGGATGGCCGGCCCCCTGTCACCCCCGCGAAGACGGGGGCCCATTTGATGCCGAAGGCATCATTACCTTCGACGCAAATTCAGCGCATCAAACACCGCCTGGATTCCCGCCTGCGCGGGAATGACGGTATATTCCTGTAACCGGCACCAACCCACTCACCCAACGGCGAGCATCGGCCCCGGCTCTCTCCCTATTCGAATGTCAAATAGCGTGCCTTCAACGGCGAACGGCAAAACGCCAACCGATGATGCGCGATACCCATAGCACAGCAAATCTGAAAAGTCAATATAATCCTATAATAGGAACAAGAAATAACCCCGCTTCCCCAAACCTTGAGCCACTGCCGGCCTTAATTCTTGAGAAATCGGTTCAATGGAGATCACCGGGGACATGACCCGATTTCAACGAAATCGGAATCGTGTCCCCGATGATCGGGCAGCGCGGGCGAAAGTAGAATAGGTAAGGTGTCCCTCGATTGCCTCCCTCGATTGCTCCCTCGATTGCTCCCTCGATTGCTCGGGTAAGGTGTCCCTCGATTGCTCGCCTCGATTGCTCGATTGCTCCCTCGATTTCACTCGATTTCTATAGGTGAGCTAGCTCGGTTTCCCTCGGGTTCCAAAAAAATTAAGCCGCTCTAGAACGTGTCAGTAAAAACAGCCCAATAAAAGCCACGGCTAACGTTCCCACGACTACCTGCGGGCTGGCTTCTCGTTCACCAGATATTTTTCGCACTAGGTGTTCGCAGTTGTGATTGAACAACCGATAGGGCCTCCCAATTTCTTGCTCCGCACGGCGAATAATTTCAGAGTTCGATAGACGGCTCTCCTTTCCGTGATTCTTGATCGGCTTGCCCGCACAGGCTTTGACAATTT
>JABIPG010000127.1 GCA_018698795.1 Rhodospirillaceae bacterium | reverse complement strand
GTGACGCGGGAAATCGTGCTGCCCGCCTAATTTCCCAGGCACCCCCAGGCACCCCCGGGCATCCCCGGGCATCCACGTGCCTGCGACATTCCCAACATTCCCTGTGGCGTCGGTATCCCGCTCGCCTTATATTCGTAAGTAATGAGCAATGCTTCCAAGCGCGCGTGGCTGAAACCTTTTCTCAAGCCGGTCAGCTCGGTTTTCCGGGAAGTCCTGGCTATGTCGGCGTTCGTCAACTTGATGGCGCTGGCGGTACCGGTATTTACGCTGCAAGTCTATGACCGCGTGATCGGCCACGCCGGCATCTCGACGCTGGTGGGCTTCATCATCGGCATGATCATCGTATTGATTTTCGACTATGTGCTGCGCATGTCACGCTCGCGCATCATGCAGACGGTGGCGTTGCGCATCGACGTGCTGGTCGGCCACAAGCTGATGGAACTGCCACTGCAAGAACTGGAGGGCAAACCCGCCAGTTACTGGCAAGCGTTGTTCCGCGATGTCGATACAGTGCGCAACACGCTGTCGGGCGCATCTGCGTTGCTGGCGTGCGACCTGCCGTTCTTCTTTCTGTTTTTTACGCTGATTGCCATGATCGCGCCGCCGCTGGTGCCGGTGCTTTTGGTGATCATGCCGCTGTTTATGCTCATCGCCTGGCGCTCGGCGGCGGCTATGTCCGAGGCCAACCAGAACGAACGCCAGACCTCCCAAACCCGCGATGCCTTGATCGGCGAGATGATCCAGGGGCGCGCGACCGTGAAAGCGCTGTCGCTGGATCGCGCCATGGGGCCGATCTGGGCCGACAAGCATGCGGAGAACATTGAGACCTCGGTCAAGCGCGGCTCCAAGTCGGATTTCTTCTCAAGCTTCAGCGGCAGCCTGACGATGATGACCACCGTGCTGATGACCAGCGCCGGGGCGTTTTTGATCATTGAGGGCGCCATCACCATGGGCGGCTTAGTGGCCACCAACATGTTGTCAGGCCGCCTGATCGGCCCCCTGAACCAATTGGTTGGCCAGTGGCGCACCTTCAACAATTTCAAGCAATCGGTCGAGCGCCTGGGTGAAGTGTTCGCCATGGAGAGCGAGCGTACCGAAAGCGAGATTGTGCTCAATCGTCCAACCGGCGAGATGTTTGTTGAGAACGTCACATTTTCGTATGCCGAAGACCTGCCGCCGGTACTGGAAAGCGTATCGGTAAAACTGCCGGCCGGTGGCGTGCATGCGCTGGTTGGACGGAACGGTTCGGGCAAGACAACGCTGATGAAGATCATCCAAGGTCTTTATCACCCGCAAATCGGCCGCGTGGTCATGGATGGCGCCGATATTGCGCAATTCAGCCGGCCCGAGCTCTCCACTTGGATCGGCTACGTGCCACAGGAAACCGTTCTGTTTGCCGGCACCATCCGCGACAACATTATTCACCGCCGCCCGGAAGCCACTGACGAGGAAATCATCAAGGCTGCTACGGCGGCGGGTGTACATCATTTCATTATCGATTTGGCCGAAGGCTACGGCACCGAAATCGGCGAAGCCGGACGTCGTTTGTCGGGCGGTCAGCGACAACGCATATCCATTGCCCGCGCCTTGGTCGGCGATCCGCCGGTGTTGCTGTTGGATGAGCCCTCGGCCAGTCTCGACCGGCAAGCCGAACAAGCACTGCGCAAGACGCTGGTGGAGATCGGCGAACAGCGCTCGGTAATCATCGTCACCCACAGCCCGATCCTGCTCGCCGCGTGCGACGACCTGATCGCGCTTGATAAGGGCAAGGTGGCGCTGGCCGGTCCGGCCCGTGAAATTCTGCCCAAGTTGTTTGGCCAGCAGCCGCGCACCGCCGAGCCCGACGCACCGCCCGCGCCCGGCAATACAAAACCCGAAGACCTGCCGGTACCACAGGACGCCGGTTCAACATCCGGGCGCCAGCCACCACCCCGGCCCGCTTCCGGCCCGGCGCCAGTGCCCCCCGCTCGTCCGCCCGCGCCGGCGCCCGCCCCTGCAAAACCTGCCGCTGCGTCCCCAGCCTCGCCAGTTCCCCCGGCGCGTCCGGCGCCGCGCCCACCACAGGCCGCGCGCCCCGCGCCACCAACGCCAACCGCCGCCAAGCC
>JABIPG010000108.1 GCA_018698795.1 Rhodospirillaceae bacterium | reverse complement strand
CTGTCACGCAAGTATTGCCAAGACTGCCACGAGAAAGATGGTTACACCGGCGTCGACTATCCGTCGCTCGCTGGCCAGCCGGTACCGTATTTGACGTATCAGTTGGCGGACTTCTTGTCCGGATCGCGCAATATCGACGACAACCCGGCCATGTCGAAGAAAGAAAAGCGCAAGAAGAAGCGCAATCTTGCGGACCTCAAGGCGGCCGAAGGTGATGCCGGTTTCCAGGCCATCATCGATTTCTACGGCAGCCGGAAATAGGAGGGGCTTGAAAATGATTAACAAAAATATCAATCGTCGCGGCTTTTTGGGCGCGACCGGTGCTGCTGCCGCTGGTGCGGTCGCAGGTATCCCCTTCGTAGCCCGCGCTGCGGGCGGCAAAGTCGTCATCGTCGGTGGCGGTGTTGGTGGTGCGACCACCGCGCGTTATCTGAAGCTCGCCGATCCGAAGATCGACGTCACGGTGATTGAGCCGTTGGCGACCTATCACACGTGCTTCATGTCGAACGAGGTGCTGGGTGGCGATCGAAAGCTCGACCAAATTGCGGTCAGTTACGACGGTCTGAGGTCTATGGGCGTCAAGGTGGTCCAAGACATGGCGACCGGCATCGATGCCAACGCCAAAACGGTCTCGACCAAAAACAACGGCAAGTTTTCGTACGACCGTTGTGTCGTGGCGCCGGGCATCAGCTTCAAATTGCCCGAGGCCGACGGCATCTCCATGGGGATGTTCGACAAAATCCCACATGCCTGGAAAGCCGGTCCACAGACGGCGCTGCTGCGCAGTCAACTGGAAGCCATGAAGGACGGCGGCACGGTCTGTATTATCGCGCCCCCGAACCCGTTCCGCTGCCCACCCGGGCCGTACGAACGCGCCAGCTTGATCGCGCATTACCTGAAGCACAACAAGCCGAAATCGAAGGTTGTGATTGTCGATACCAAAGATAAGTTCTCCAAGCAGGGGCTATTTACCCAAGCTTGGAAGAAGCTCTATGGATTCGGTACCGACAACTCGATGATCGAGTGGATCCCGGCTGCCAAGGCGCATGACGTGACCAAAATCATGCCCGGCCTGGTGCAGACCGACTTCGTCAAGATCGACGCCGATGTAATCAACTACATCCCGCCGCAAGTGGCAGGCAAGATCGCCTTCGACGCAGGCCTGACCAACGACAAGGGCTGGTGCCCGGTGAACAAGGCGACGTTTGAGTCCAAGATGCACAAGGGCATCCATGTCCTCGGTGACGCATCTGTGGCTGCAAAAATGCCGAAATCCGGCTACGCCGCCAATTCACAAGGCAAAGTCGTTGCCGCGGCCATTTGGTCGTCCTTTGCCGGAGCCCAGGCGCCGACACCGTCCTACGTCAATACTTGCTACTCCATCGCCGGTACGGACTATGGCTTCTCGGTCGCAGCGGTCTACCGCTACAACGCCGAGAAAGACTTGATCGCCGGTGTTAAGGGTGCTGGCGGTCTGACGCCGGGCAATGCGTCGCCAGAGGATCTCAAGCGCGAGGTGCAGTACGCCTACAGTTGGTACGACAACATCGTTAAGGACATCTGGGGTTAAAACTCAGGTTCTGACGATACCTTTATCTGTCAACGAGGGTTTCCGTCCGTCATGGCGGGAACCCTCTGCGACGGTTATTTGAGAATCCAAGTCTGAGAGATCAAACCGGGGCGTTGGGTGAATAGAGGCTCGTGCCCGCCTGGGTATGGCGACGAAGAGGCCCGAAGCATGTTGAAAGCGATGTGGAACTGGTTCAAGCAACCCGCAGCCCGGTGGGGCGTGAGCATTGGCGTTCTGGGGACGGCAGGTTTGTTATTCGTGTTTTTCCAGGGCGTTGCCTACACGAATACCACGGATTTCTGCGTCTCATGTCATTCCATGAGTTTCCCTTACGAGGAATACAAGAAAAGCGCGCACTTCAAGAATTCCATCGGTGTGCAGGCCGGCTGTCCCGACTGCCATGTGCCGCACGATTATCCCGATCTGTTGATTGCCAAGGTGATGGCGGCGAAGGATGTCTATCACGAGATTTTGGGCACTGTGGACACCAAAGAAAAATTCGAGACGCACCGCCTGCAGATGGCCAAGGCCGTCTGGGCGAAAATGGAAAAGCGTGGCTCCAAGGAGTGTCTCAACTGCCATCAACTTACCAGTATGGTGATCGAAGACCACGGCCGCCGCGCGCGGCGCAAACATAAGGAAGCCATCGAAGACGGCAAACATTGTATCCAATGCCACAAAGGCGTCGTGCACGAATTGCCGAAAGGTTACGAGGGCTGATGAAAAAACTCATGGGAAAAATCATAGGAAAAATGATGACCCGTTTCGCGATATTTGCAGCAGCGATCACTGTCGTTTCCACGGCTTTGGGTTCTCCGGCGTTCGCTGATCATGGCCCGGCGCACACCACCGCGTCCATCGCTACCGGCGGTCGATTATACGACAATTGGATCCGCGAAATGGCGAAACGGCCGCCAAAGACTGTGCACCCGCTTTACCCTAAGGAAGCAACGCACAACGGCAACGCCGCGGCAACCTGGCGCTGCGTCACCTGTCATGGCTGGGATTATCAAGGTGAAGACGGCGCCTTTCATTTAGGGCCCGAGTTTACCGGGATCATCGGTATCAACGGCAAGGCCGGCGCCGATGTAGATTCCATTATCAAAGTTCTGTCCGATGAACGGCATGGTTATTTGGAGTATCTCGACGATCAAGCGATGCGCGATGTCGCGCTGTTCGTCAGCGTCGGGCAAACCAATTCCCGCGACGTCATTGATCCTGAAACGCGCCGTGCGCGCGGCAAGCCCGGTTCCAGTGTCATTTATTTCTCCACCGTCTGCGCCGGGTGCCACGGCACCGACGGGACCATGATGGAAACCATCCCGCCCATTGGCGACGTGGCGCGCAGCGATCCGTGGCTCTCATTGCACAAGATGCTCAACGGCCATCCCGGTGACGAGATGCCGGCGCTTCGGGTATTTGGCGAAGCCACCGTGGTCAACATGCTGGCTTACATGCAGACCCTGCCGGGCGACAATATGCTGTTGTCGATCCTGCGTGGCGGCAAACTTTATGACGATTGGTCGCGCGAGGTCGGAAGGGATTTCCCAAAAGACTTGCATCCCGCCTATCCGAAAGACCGCAATGTGCCGGAAGGGTCCAATAGTTGGCGCTGCGTTGAATGCCATGGCTGGGACTACAAGGGCGCTGCAGGCGTGCGCGGGATCCGAAAACTGGCCGGCGCTCATCCGACGCCGATCTTGAGCGTCCTCACCGACGAGATGCACGGCATGGATCGGTTTTTGAAATTTCGAGATCTGTGGGATCTAGCCAGTTTCGTCGCCCACGGGCAGACGGAGATGAACGAGTTTATCGCACCCCGCACCAAAGAGGCGCGCGGCTCAGCCGTTGATGACGAGTCTTTCTACTTCGCGCTTTGTGCACCCTGTCATGGCGACACCGGCATCGACATGCGCACCATGCCGGCCATGGGGCGTGTGGCAAGTGAAAATCCGTGGAAGGCGCTGCATAAAATTCTGCACGGTCATCCGGGCGAATTCATGCCGGCGTGGCAAGCGGCGCTGTCGCGCAAGCAGATCAAGAACATCCTGGCGAAGCTGCAAACCTTGCCGAAACGAAAGAGATAGCGTCGATGGAGTTTGCCGCCCGCGGTCGGTCAATGCCGCGGCAAAAGCAAAGGAAACTGGGACTAACCCGGATCATATCTTCTCCATTCCTGATCAAATTCCGCCGGTCTGGCTCCCCTGGACCGGCGATTTTTTTTGCCCGTTCCATTACATGCGGCGCTTCCAGGGGCCCGGTCGCATGGTGATCTTCGGTCCGCGCCGAACAGGCATCTCGATACCCTTGTCGAAAAGCGGCACCTGACGCCGCCGCATGGGTGCGACCAGCACCAAACCCGCAACCAAGCCGCCGATATGCGCCCACCATGCGACGCCGCCGCCGACGCCGCCGGTCGTCATCAAAGCGCTGACCACTTGAAAGGCTGCCCAGATACCGAGCACCACCCAGGCCGGTAATTCAATGATGAAAATCCAAACCAGCGTCTTGATAGAGGCCTTGGGGTGCAACACCAAATAAGCGCCGATGACGCCCGATATGGCGCCTGACGCGCCGATCATCGGAATTTCAGAGGTCGTGTCGGTCAAGCCATGCGCCAGCGCCGCGACAACGCCGCAGGCCAGATAGAACGCGACGTACCTGGCATGCCCCATTGCGTCCTCGACGTTGTCGCCGAGCACCCACAAAAACAGCATGTTGCCGACGAGATGCATGAGGCCGCCGTGCAGAAACATCGAACTGATCAGAGTCGCCCAGCCGGGCAACTCAGCGATTTCGGCGGGTAGCCGGGCGTTGCCGAAGACGACTGTCGGAATGGCGCCGTAGGCATGCACGAAGACCGCAGCGGTGCGCTGGTCCAAGTTAGCTTGGTAAAGGAGAACCATGACGCAGGCGAAAATGATCGCCCAGGTGACGAAAGGATCGCGGATATAGCGCAGCGGATTGTTGTCGGCGAGGGGGAGAATCGCCATCGTTCGGCTTATGCCAGCGCCGCCACCAAGCCTTCGAACATGGCCGTGCCGTCGCTGCCGCCGAGCGCGCCGTCAATCAACCGTTCCGGGTGTGGCATCATTCCCAAAACATTGCGGTTTTCGTTCAGAACGCCGGCAATATGGCGCTGTGAGCCGTTGGGATTAGCATCGCCG
>JABIPG010000062.1 GCA_018698795.1 Rhodospirillaceae bacterium | reverse complement strand
GGTTGCCGTTTTGCCATAGGTGTGCGCCACCATGTGAACCACGTATTTGTAGACCTGCTGGTTGTCGGCGTTGTCGACCAGGGTCGAGAAAGTCATGCCCAATTCGTGCTGGGAAGGCGCCACTTCGTGATGGTGCTTGTCCATGTCGAGGCCCATTTCCTGGGCGACCGTAACCATCTCGGCACGCAAATCGTGGCTGGCATCCACCGGCGGCACCGGGAAGTAGCCGCCCTTGACGCCCGGACGGTGACCGATGTTGCCACCTTCGGACAGTATCTCGCCAGACACGTAGGGGCCTTCTTCGGACGAGAACTCGAAGAAGCAATTGTTCATCTGCACATCGAAACGCACATCGTCGAACACGAAAAACTCAGCTTCCGAACCGAAGTACGCAGTGTCGCCGATTCCGGTCGACTGCAGGTAAACTTCGGCTTTCTTGGCGATGGAGCGGGGGTCGCGAATGTAGGTTTGGCCAGTGGTCGGCTCCATGATGTCGCAATTCATGATCATCATCGGCTGCGCCGCAAACGGATCCATCACCGCAGACGCGGCATCGGGAATCAGCGCCATATCCGACTCGTTGATCGCTTTCCAACCGGCGATGGACGAACCATCGAACATGATACCGTCTGCGAAGGCATCTTCGTCGACGAATTTGGCGCACATGGTGAGATGCTGCCACTTGCCGCGCGGATCGGTGAAGCGGAGGTCCACGAAGGGGATATCCTCATCCTTCAAAAGCTGTAGCACGTCTGCGGATGTTTTGCAGTTGAGAGACATAGTCGGTTTTCCTTTTTTCCTCAGAAAGTTCGATCACTCAAAGATCATTAATAAACACAAAAACTTAGATGGCCTCTCGGCCTGTTTCACCGGTACGAACGCGGATCGCGTTCTCTACCGGCAGAATGAAGATTTTGCCGTCACCAATGCGCCCTGTATGGGCTGCTTGCTGGATGGCCTCGACGGCGCGTTCCATCATGTCGTCCTCAACGACCAACTCAATTTTCACCTTGGGCAGGAAATCAACAACGTATTCCGCACCCCGGTACAATTCCGTGTGGCCTTTCTGACGACCGAAGCCTTTGGCCTCCAGAACGGTGATTCCCTGCAAACCGACTTCGTGAAGGGCTTCCTTTACCTCGTCGAGTTTGAATGGTTTGATGATCGCTTCAATTTTTTTCATGCTGTTCGCTTCCGTCTCAAAATTCAGTTCCGAACCGCGCCCCCGGAAATGCCGAAACACCCCCGATTTTTCAACGTGCGGACGCCCATACTGAGACACCCCTCAGCCTGGATATACTTCCTATAGCAGAGTCCGTGCCAGTTCAGCTGAAACTGAATAACCCATGAGAACTCAGGAGGTTACCAAAGTTCTTTGAATCTTCTTACAAACCGAAACGGCTGACGACCTGCTCAATTATTAGGCAGTTGCGCAATTTCTCATCATCCTAAATTAATCACGCGCCAAACACTTGCGGATCAAGTCAATGGCACGTTCGATGTTTTCCGTCGAATTGGCGTAGGAAAACCGCAAATATCCTTCGCCGTGCACGCCGAAGCTGGTGCCGGCGATAGTGGCGACACCGGCTTCATTCAAAAGCTTGTCTTGCATCTCGCGCGCTGTGTATCCCGTTCCCTCGATATTGGGAAAGGCATAAAATGCGCCACCCGGTTCAATGCAGCGGAAACCGGGGATTTGATTAAGTGCGCGAACGATCACCCGGCGGCGTTGGTCGAAGGCGGCAACCATGGTATCCACCGCGTCCTGCGGGCCTTCGAGTGCGGCAATCCCAGCAAACTGCGCCGATGCGTTGACGCAAGAGTGGCAATTGATGGAGAGCCGCGTCGCCGGCTCAATCAAATCAGCCGGCCACACGCCGTAGCCCATGCGCCATCCGGTCATGGCGTAGGTTTTCGACCAACCATCCAGCAAGATCAATCGGTTGCGCAGGCTCTCATAGCCTAGCAAACTTACATGTTCGCGTCCGTCGTAGAGCATGCGGCCGTAAATCTCGTCCGACATCACGACCACGTCGGGGTGCGCCTCCAAGCCGGCCACCAGCTTGTCCATTTCCTCGCGAGGCACCGTGCCACCGGTGGGATTAGCCGGGCTGTTGATGATCATCAGGCGGGTTTTCGGCGTGATCAGGGCCAACACTTCGTCGGCACTGAAGGAGAAGCCGTTTTCCTCGTGCAAGGCCATGGGGACGGGCTTGGCGCCGGAAAAATTGATCACCGATTCATAAATCGGAAACCCCGGGTTGGGGTAAATGATTTCCGCGCCCGGCTCACCAAACATCAGGATGGCGAAAAACATCGTCACCTTGCCACCCGGCACAATCATCACGTTGCCAGGGTCGACCTCGACACCGCGATACTTGGCGATATCCGCCGCCACGGCTTCGCGAAGTTCGGGGATGCCGTTCGCAGGCGTGTAGCCGTGATGGCCGTCTTTCAAGGCTTTTGCCGCAGCGTCAACAATGTGATCGGGTGTTTTAAAATCGGGCTGACCGATACCGAGATTAATGATGTCTTTGCCTTGCGCCGCCAGGGCGTTGGCCCGCGCCAATACCTCAAAAGCCGATTCCGTGCCGAGCCTCGACATCGCCCCCGTCATTGTCGCCATTCGCCTGAGCCTTTCTCAAAGTTGCCTTCTGCGGAACATATGCTACACAGCCTAATCATGAAACCCGCCAATTCCATTCTTTCGAGCTATGGCGTCACGGTCTTTGAGACCATGTCGCGACTCGCTATTGAGACCGGCGCCATCAATCTGGGCCAGGGCTTCCCAGACGAAGACGGGCCCGAAGAACTGCGCCGTCTCGCCGCCGAAGCGGCCGTCGCCGGCCCCAACCAATACCCGCCCATGCTCGGCATTCCTGAACTGCGCCAAGCCGTGGCCGCCCACAACAAACGCTTCTACGACCTCGACGTCGATTGGCAGACGGAGGTCATGGTCACATCCGGTGCCACCGAGGCCCTGGCCGACTGCATGTTGGCCTTGATCGAGCCCGGCGACGAAGTGGTTATGATCGAGCCCCTTTATGATTGCTACCTCCCCATGGTGCGCCGCGCCGGAGGCGTGCCGAAACTAGTGCGCATCGAGCCTCCCAATTGGGAACTGCCGCGCGATGCCTTGGCTGAAGCTTTTAGTGACAAAACCAAACTCATTCTCCTCAATTCGCCGCACAACCCGGCGGCTAAGGTGTTCAATGCCGATGAACTGCAGTTCATTGCGGATCTGGTGCAAAAACATGATGCCTATGCGGTTTGCGACGAGGTCTACGAGCACTTGGTGTTCGACGGCCAGCCGCACATTCCGCTGATGACGTTAGACGGCATGCGCGAACGCTGCGTGCGTATCGGGTCAGCTGGTAAGACGTTTTCCATGACATCATGGAAGGTCGGTTACATGACCGCACCCGCGCACCTGCTGGGCGCGATTTCGAAGGCGCATCAGTTCGTCACCTTCACCACACCCAGTTGCCTGCAGCGCGCCGTCGCCGCCGGGCTTGAGTATGACGACAGCTACTTTGCCGGGCTCAGCGCACAACAACAATCGAAACGCGATCGCATCGCGGGGGCGCTCGAAGCCGCCGGGTTTGAGACGCTGAAGACGGAAGGGACCTATTTCCTCTCCGTCGATATCCGCACCGTCGGTTTCGAAGGCGACGACGCTCAGTTTTGCGAACACATCATCCGCGAAGCCGGTGTGGCCGCCATTCCGATGAGCGCTTTCTACCAAGACGGCGATGTGCGCCACTTCGCACGCTTTTGCTTTTGCAAACAAGACGCCATCCTGGACGCTGCGGCGGAGAAACTAGCACAACATTTTGGCGCGCGAGGCGCGTAACACCTACAACATAATCACGGGAGGGAGCGCCATGAACGGTGCGGAAAGTCTTGTTAAAACACTGGCCTTGAATGGCGTCGAAGTCTGTTTCACCAATCCCGGTACGTCCGAGATGCATTTCATGGCGGCGCTCGACCGCACCAACGCGCTACGCTGTGTGTTGGGCCTGCAAGAAAACGTCGTCACGGGGGCCGCCGACGGCTATGCGCGCATGGCCGGAAAACCCGCCGCGACGCTGCTGCACTTAGGCCCCGGCCTGGCAAACGGGTTGGCCAATCTGCACAACGCCAAAAAGGCCGGCACCGGCATCGTCAACATCGTCGGCGATCATGCCACTTACCACATTGAATACGACGCCCCGCTGACATCCGACGTCGAAGGCGTCGCGCGGCCTATGTCCGATTGGGTCAAAACGTCTCCCACGGCGGAAGGCGTTGCCGCCGACGGTGCCGAAGCGGTACGTCAGGCGAGCACACATCCGGGCCAGGTCGCAACGCTGATTTTGCCTGCCAACACCGCCTGGGGTGAAGGCTCGGCACCTGTTCAGGCCGGCACGCCCAACACTCCCGCCGGTCCCAGCGCAGCCGACGTCGAGGCCGCAGCCAAAGCCTTGTCAGATGCCGGCGAGAACGGCGCGCTTTATCTGAAAGGCAACGTGCTGCGCGAACCGGGCCTGACGCTGGCCGGCAAAATCGCCGCTAAAACCGGTGCCCGCCTGCTGGCCCCGACATCGAACGCGCGGATTGACCGCGGCGCCGGGCGCGTTCCGGTGGAGCGCGTGCCCTATGTGGTCGCCCAAGCGCTTGATCGGCTGTCATCGGTGAAACAGCTTGTCGGCATTGGTGAAAACGAGCCGGTCGCGTTTTTCGCCTATCCGGACAAACCCAGCCAAATGCTGCCCGATAGTTGCGCACGGCTGCAATTGACGGGTGCGGATGAAGACGGCACCCGCGCACTGGAAATGCTGTGTGAGGCCCTGGATGCACAAAACGCGGCCCCCGCATTCGCCGAGCGCCGCACCGATGGCGGCCTGCCGGACGGCACCCTTGATTCCGATAAAATCGCCGCAGTCGTATCTGCAATGCTGCCTGAAAACGCCATCGTCATTGATGAAAGCGTCTCGTCGGGACGCCAGCTCAATTGGCAAACCGCGGGTGCCGCGCCGCACAGTTGGCTGCACCTTTGCGGCGGCGCCATCGGTGCCGGTATCCCCTTGGCCGTCGGCGCCGCCATTGCCTGCCCCGATCGCAAGGTCGTCGCCTTACAGGCCGACGGCTCGTCCATGTACACCATACAAGGGCTGTGGACCCAAGCGCGCGAAGGCCTTGATGTCACCACCGTCATCTATGCCAACCGTGCTTATGCCATCTTGCAGGGCGAGATGGCGGCAGTCGGTGTCGAAAACCCCGGCAAGGTCGCTCAGGATATGTTCGGTCTCGACCGCCCGACGTTGGATTTCGTTTCCCTTGCACGCGGCATGGGCGTAGAAGGCGAGCGCGTCGATGATGCGGGCGACTTCCAAGCTGCCCTTCAGCGCGGCCTCGCGACACCCGGGCCATACCTCATTGAAGCGGTGATTTGACCAGTTAACTCAATAACCATTAAGTTTTTGGGGCTGAAACCCATTGATTTTAATGAAAACGTAAAAAAATCTGGGGAACGAACCCAATTTCCTCTGCAATGGGACAAATTGTGTTTTTCGCTGGTGCCGATCGAATTCGGTCGGCACTGGCGTATTTCCTATACGAATGTACGATAGCACGTCTTCGCCGCCTACGCAGCGATACGGTGGTTTCCATAGCAGGAAATTTCTAAAAAGTCAATAAATTCCTATAAACAGGAACAAGAATTTCAACAATGAACTCTCCGTCCTTGACGCCCGCCGAGGGACGGTCTACACAATCGCGCTTCCCGGTGGTGGCTGTAGCTCAGTTGGTTAGAGCGCCTGGTTGTGGTCCAGGAGGTCGCGGGTTCAAGTCCCGTTAGCCACCCCAATTTTCTTTCAAGGCTCCGGCGCTTCCGGAGCCTTTTCCATTTCCCGCACAGTTTTCTCGGTCGAACAATTTTTAGGTGTGCGCCGCCGGCCTTTCGAGTACAATTGTAACCAGGATAAAATCCACACAAATAATGAAGCAAAATGCCGAATCAAGAAAAGTCGAACACGAACGCCCAACTTGAGTCTCAAGCGATTTTCGCACTTGAGCGGGGCTGGATCGCGGTCGCGATCGAAAAATGGACCGAAATCTCACATATCCATGAAATATTAGTCGATCACCCCAAGGGGCTCGGCCTCGAAGGCGAACTAATGGAAGCGCGTTTGTTGTATTTAGCGATGCAGCAGCGTTCCGATCATTATTTCGATCTCGCCAAAGCCGTGCGCAAATGGATAGATGAAAAGGCGAGCGCCAGCCACTATTCGGCGACGCTGTTGGAAAAACTGCCACTGGCTTTGCCCGATTCGCTGATCATCGGCGCTGAAGCCATCGACGATGACCACCGGCAATTGGTTGGCCGACTCAACCAAATCGGCGAATCGTTGCAGGAGAAAAACGGCGGACAGATCGAGCCGTTGGTCCAGTCCTTCGTCGGCGCAACCCGCGCACACTTCACCAATGAAGAAAAATTTCTGGCCTCAGTCGGCCATCCCGGCCTCGCCGGTCATAGCCACTACCACGACGCTCTTGCCGTACGCGCCGATGAACTAGCGTTGTTGGTTGCAGAAATGGTCAAAGGCGATATCTCGCGTCATGCGTTGTTTCAGGCCCTCGCCAACTACTTATTCAACGATCCCGTTGTCGCCGACGTCGAGTTGCGACCGTTCTTTCAAACGGCCTAGTACTCTCTGACGCAAATGCCTGACCGTATCGGTCGGAATAGGCCCATGTATACTTGATCGATATCGCGCCGCATCGCATGGTCTATGCATGAAAATAACCACCACGACCGTCCACCTAATCCCCGTCAATCATCGCGGTTGCTGGGTTTTGGTTGAAATCGCCACAGACCAGGGCCTGAGCGGTTGGGGCGAGGGCAGCCATTCGGGCGATGACACAGCCTGCATGGCGGCCATCGAACGCATCGGGGCCGAATTGGCCGCCACCGGTGATATCGATCCGCTGGCTGCGGCGGCTGGCTTGATGGATGGTGTCTCCACAACCAGCCGGGCGGAACGGACACCACCAAGCGCCATTGCTCAAGCGTTGATCGATCTCGCAGCCAGGGCGCGCGGCATCGCCGTTGCCGAATTGCTCACCGAAGATAGGGAGCAGGGCGCTCCCAACACCGTGCCGGCCTATGCCCCCAACACCGTGCCGGTCTATGCCCCCAAAACCGTGCCGGTCTATGCGAATGTCAACCGGATGTGCGCCGAGCGCGACCCGGCTACCATCGCCGCTGCCGGCCAGTTGGCTGTCCGGGCCGGAATCAACGCCGTCAAATTGGCACCGTTTGATGAGGTGTCGCCGGAAGCACTGGAGGCACAACGCGACATCGTCGTGGCCCCCGGCATTGAGCGCCTGCAGGCATTGCGTCAAGGAATCGGCGCCGACGTTAAATTGATGGTCGATTGCCATTGGCGCTTCACACACGACTTCGCGCCACTGCTGGCCGACATCGCGAAATTCCTCGACATTCAATGGATCGAAGACCCGTTCGACAATTGGAACCGCACGGTCGCAGATGATCTCCGCAAGGCGTCAGATGCGCAGATCACCGGCGGTGAAGATATCTACACGTTACCTGCGCTGGAGCGGCTGGCGCAAAGCGGCTGCGTAGACGTATTGATCGCGGATGTGAAATTCGTCGGCGGCACAGCAGCGCTGGACCGTATGTGCAAGATGGCCGCATCCCACGGCGTCGGGTTTGCGCCGCATAACCCGAGCGGCCCGCTCAGCACTGCCGCCAGCGCACACGTGGCCGCCGCCAACGCCAACGCGCTGATCGTCGAATATCCGTTCGGTGAGGTCGACTGGCGGGCGGAATTAGCGCCGGGGGAAATTCTCAATCACGGAGGAATTCAAGTGGCAGGGCCGGGATATGGCATTGATATCCGCCCCAGAGATGTCCGCCCCTCGGATATCCGTCCCAAAATGGCCGGAAATAGCTCAACGCTTCAGTAGCAGCCCACGTTCCAGGTGGCTCGGTCGAAATAATTGACTGTGTAGGCATCGATGAAAGCGGCTTTGACCTGACCTGCCAGCGCAACAGCTTCAACAGGGGACAAGGCGACAAGCCCAACGGCGATCAGGCTTAGGCCAAGGAAAAAAGTGTGGGTTGCAGTCATAATGGTGTCGAATATAGGCCAACGCTGGGGGTTTTTGAACTATAATAATATAACCAGTGAAAATGCCGGGTTCCGGCAGTGAGAGGACAAACCCATGAGTCAAGAACATCGCCGCCACGAGCGTATTGATCTCTCCAAGCTTGCATTCGCCAAAGAAGGGGAGCAGGCACACGGCGGTATATTGCGCGATATTTCCGTCGATGGCGCCTATATTGAGTTCCACTATCCCTTGGGGCGGGTCGAGCATCAGTTCGGCAAGGGAGATAGCATCGAGCTACTTCTGGACAATGAAGCCCTGCTGAAGGGCACGGCAGTGCGCATCAACGACGACGGTATCGCCCTGGAGTTCACCGACGACAACGACAGCCAGCGCCAAATCATCGAAGCCCTGGTGGCTGCCCGCGATTAAGAACACTCAGGGTCGAGATGTATGGGGGCCGCTATGGCTTCGAATTCGCCAGATGCGCCTTGAAGATAGCCGTCACCTTGTCGGCAGCGCCATCACCGAACATCCACTCCAAGATGTCGGGATGTTGCAGGGCGAAATGGTGCAAATGGAAAAACAACGACAAGAACACCAATTCGAAGTGGCGTTCGGAAAACCGAAATGAATGATCTTTGGGAATGGCGTTGTTGATGGAATTGATCAAGAAGGTCTTTTCCGCACCGCCTTTATCAAAACGCATCATCAATTCGTACAAAACCCGAATGGGAACGAAGTAGCGCAGTTCGTCTTTGAAAATTCGAGGCCAGCATTCTTCATCCGGGCAGTCGCCGAAATCATCGTAGACGAACGAAAACCTGTCGCTCAAAAGGCCGTAGGCCTGGCCCAGCGCGGCATCTAGAAAAACATCAAACCCCTGAGCGACGGACCTCGGTATGACGTCAGGCCCGCCGGTAAATGCGCTGGAAAAACCACAGCACACCAACCGCAACAGATATTTGGAGCGCTTCTCGCTGTTCATTGGCGTTTGGTCGGTGTCGTCCGGCACGAGCCACAAACCTCCAACATGTTACACAATCCCTGGAGCCTCATCGGCATCTTGGCGCGCCCCACAGCAAGGCGCAAACGGATATGCGATCACTCGAAGCAGATGATCGTCAAAACGTCGGTTATCTCGCCGGCGCGGCTGAGCGGCAATTTCACCTGATGCCACTTCACGTAATCACGCTCCAGCCAATCCAAAACACCGCTTTCAGACACGATCTCCTGCGATTCCATAACCTCACGGTTCACTCGGTAAATTTTATCAAAGCCCAGCGTAAACCCGCTATCGGAGAGTAGGCGACCGCTCCAATCCTCGCCGTAACACTTAACGACCTCGGTACCGAAAAACGAAACGCGGAAATCTTGGAGCGTCGGTTCGTGGCGGAAAATGATCAAGTGCCGCCAGAATTTCATAAACGACCGGCTTTCCACATCGTCTAACGAAAGCCTGCCCGTCGGCGCGGTTGCGGCCACCAAACCCAAAAATTCCGAAATAAGAGGCAGTTGTTCCGCGTCTGAGCTGTGATTGGTTGTCATGCCGGGGCCGTTCAATCAGTCATCAGCTGTAGGATTCGAGATACCAAAGCATTTCGTCGTCGGTGAGAGGAAACCCTCCGCCTTCGTTCTCGTGCGCCATATTCTTAGGTTGCACGCGCGCGACACGGCGCTGGATCATCATCGCGGTTTCCATGCTAAACCCGGCTTTCCACACGATTGACGCAACGGCCTTGCCGTTGTCGCTGGCCAGCATTGCCTTGACGTTGGTGATTCTCATTTCCGTTAAGAATTTGAGAGCATGCGGCACCAGCGCGATGTCACCGTCCTCAATGGCCTTTTGAATGGCCTTTTCGGTCAGCTGGCCTTTTTTGTGCATCACTTCGGCACGTTCGTCCGCCGGCAGGCGGTCGCCCTCCACGTCGGGGATATCACCCGAATCGATTCGTTGGCGGGCTCGATAGCGCAATTCCTGCTCCACGTCTTCACCCAATTTGTGTTTCTTGATCAGCTTCTCGACCAGCGAGGCACTGACAAACGAGGCAATGCGCCGCATGGTCGATACCGACAGGTTTGAGCGGTCAACCAGGGGCGCGTGCATTTCCTTCACATCCATCGCCGCACTGCCGATAGCCGCCATGGTCTTTTCGCCGATTTCAGCCGAATAGTTTTTCAACAACGCGATCATTGCCGAAACCTCGCCGGTCTCGACGACCGCGTCGGAAATCGGCTCGCTGACTTTCTTTCGCCGCGCAATCGCTTCCAAAGCGCCGCCCTTGATGCCACCAGCGATAATCTGGATCAATTCCGACTCGTTGAGCAGTGATGAGAACTCCAAAATCGGCACCGACACCGATTCCTCGGCATCCCGCGCCAAAAGCGCGATCATTTCCTTCGGCACGTAGTCCAGATGTTTGGTTTCTTCAGCGATAATGGCGCGGACTTTCGGCAATTCATCGCGGGCGAGGATTTCCAACACCTCCACGGCCATGTCCGTGACCTTGGCGTTCTCCAGCTTTGAAAGCCCCGGGATCAACTTGCCGATCTTGCCGGCCAGTTCAATACGCACACGATCATTCTTGTCTTCGGCAAGCAGGCGGTCAGCCTGCAGGGGCGTGCCTTCGTTGCCGGCCACGGCATGGCGAACATCGGCCGATTCATCGGTGGCAAAGTAGTAGAGAAACTCCGGATCAAGATCTTCGAAACGGGCAAGCTTGGTCCGCTCTTTCTCCGATCCCGTTGCCGCGATCTCGCGTGCTTTTTCATAGGCCGGCGCCTGACGCGCGCCACCGCTCTTATCCTTACCGAACAACCAGTTCAGCATATCCTTCGCCATGTCGTCGGTCTCCGCTCGCTATTCTGAAATTTACTGATCCGCTTGCGACCCGCCGTGACAGGCGGGTGATTCGAAAATTTTACCACCGCGAGCTTCCCATTCAGGTTGCGTGTGGGTTTGCATCGAAAGCGCATGCACCGGTCCTGCCAATTCATCGGCGAGGAGGGCATTCATGGCCTGATGACGCTGCACGCGGTTTTTGGCCTCGAAATCTGGCGAGACGACGACCACCTTAAAATGTGATTCTGAGCCGGGCGGCACGTTGTGCATGTGGCTTTCGTTGGTCACTTCGAGATGCGCCGGCGACAAGGCGGCGCGGATTTTTGTTTCGATAGTTTCTTGTACGCTCACGTTTTTTCTCCTGAAGGCCCCGCGAATTACCGGGTAGATGTAACTCGAACCCCTGGTAAATGTAGCGAAAACCGATGACGGGAACCTGAATATAGACTCATAGTATCGGATTGGCAGCGGGCCGGGAAGCCTATCCGTCACCAAGGCCCGTCACCAGGGCCCGTAACTGGAGCCCGCGACGAGAGCATGGCACGCTGATCAATTGTTGGCGCGCTGCTCGCCGCCCTTGGTCCGGCGGCGATACTGCGGCGGCAACGCCGTTTGTGTGGCATTGAGTTCTTCTCGCAGCGACATCAATTCGCGCCGGACAACGTCGAGCGTTTCACGCGTCGCCCCATCGACGGACTGGATTTCCTCAATACGCCGCTCCAGCGCGTTGATCCGCTTTGTCGCCGTCGCAACAGTGGCGTCCACCTCGCCACGCATTTTCCCAAGCTCGCCGCGCAACGCCTTTGCCAGTTGAGAAAATTGATCCTCTGATTTTTTCATGGCCATGCTGCCCAGCCACAGCGCGACAAACGCCACAAACATCGCTAGAATTCCGATGAGGATGGTCATGCAATCACTGTCCCGGTATTAGCTCGATAAAAACACCCACATTTTTATCGCCGCCGCGTTACCAAGATCAAGAGCGAGCTCTATCCTCTTGCCAAACTTGATGTTTTGATGACGATGTAGGTAGCGAGTGCGGACCACTCGAGGGGAATCAGTATGACGACACCAGGAGAGACGGCAGGAAAATCGCCGAAGATTCGGGTCGCCGTGGTGGATAAAAACCCGCTGGTGCAAGCCGGGCTAAAGCAAATACTTGGCGAAGACGGTCGCTTCGAGGTGGTCTTCGTCTGCGCCGATGCAGACACCTTTTTGGCTTATCTGGAAAACACACCGCACGCTGAACAGCCGCACGTCGCCGTCACCGGCTGGGTATTGTCCGACAGCAACGGCAAATACATCCTAGATCACCTGATCGGCAAAGAGGACGCGCCGCGCGTCGTGGTCTACACCGGCGCCGAAGGAGAGGCTATTGCTCAACAGGTCATGGCGCACGGTGGCGCGGGCTACGTATCAAAAAGCGAGAAGCCGGAAAATCTCGTCGCCACAGTGGGGGAGGTGGCTGCTGGCCGCATGGTATTTCCCTACCTTGATGTTCGTCAAATTCACGATAATCCACTCAACGCCTTGACCCGTCGCGAGCTCGAAGTGCTTTCCGCACTGGCGGCTGGGCGCACCAATAAGCAAATCGCCATCGACCAAGACATATCACCTAACACGGTGAAATTTCATATTAAAAACCTGTTTTCCAAACTGGGTGTTAGCAATCGGGCACAGGCAGTTGCTTTGTATTTGAAGTCTTAACGCCCGCAAAATCCCCACTGCACAAATGGGTTGTTTTTTACCTACCCAAAAAATTTAAACCTACCCTCCATTGGGAGGTTCTAGATCCGCGCGCCAGCACTTAGCCTTCGCCGTAATGAAAAACGCAACAGGCAAGGCACCCCATGCAGCGCTTCCGAACACTGAGCGATTATCTGAACGAGTGGGCCGCGAACGATGCTGGGCGCGGCGCCATCGCTGGCACGGTCGAGCGCCTTAGCCACGGCGGTCGCGCCATTGCAGAACTAGTCGCCAAAGGCTCGCTGGCCGGCAGCCTGGGTGCGCAAGCCGGCGCCGACAACGCCGATGGCGATGCCCAGAAGGAACTGGACGTCCGCGCCAACGAGCTCCTGATTGCCGGGCTCCGGCAAGCGCAAGTGGCGGTCATCACGTCGGAAGAATTAGATGAGCCGCTCATTAACAATCCGGGCGCGCCGCTGATCGTCGCCATGGATCCGCTCGATGGCTCATCCAATATCGATACCAATGTTTCAGTGGGGACCATCTTCTCGGTGCTGGAAAGAGGAGCCAACGCCGGCACCGAACTTCGCGACATCTTGCTGCCCGGCACCAGCCAGCGCGCCGCCGGATACATCATCTACGGGCCGCAGACGGCGATGGTGCTGACACTGGGCGATGGCACGCACGTCTTCACTCTCGACCCTCAAGACGGCACATACCGTCTGACGGCCGAAAACGTGCAGATCACCCCGACAACCAAAGAATTCGCCATCAACGCATCGAACTTCCGCCACTGGGACGAGCACGTGCGCGGTTATGTGGATGATTGCCTGGAAGGCGAGGGCGGCCCGCGCGCAACGAACTTCAACATGCGCTGGATTGCATCGCTGGTGGCTGAATGCCACCGGATTTTATCGCGCGGCGGAGCGTTCCTGTATCCAGGCGACAATCGCGATGGTTATGCGAGAGGCCGGCTACGGCTGACCTACGAAGCCAACCCCATCGCTTGGCTGGTGGAGCAGGCGGGCGGTGCGGCATCCACGGGCACCGAGCGCATTCTCGATATCCAGCCCACGGACATTCACCAGCGTGTGCCGTTGATTTTCGGATCGCGCGAAGAAGTAGCGCGCATCGACGGCTATTACGCCGACCTGCATCCCTTGGGCAGCCGCTCGCCGTTGTTCGGCCAGCGTGGCCTGTTCAGAGCCTGATCCCGACAGAGGAATATCAGCTATGTCGCAAAAACATCCCATCATCTCCGTCACCGGCTCATCAGGCGCCGGCACGTCGTCGGTCAAGCGCACGTTTGACCAGATTTTCCGCCGCGAAGGCGTTAATGCCGCCAATATCGAGGGCGATGCTTTTCACGCCCATGACCGCGCCGAAATGAAGGTGAAAATGGCCGAGGAATCGCAAAAGGCGAACAACCATTTCAGCCATTTCGGCCCGGAAGCCAACCTGCTGGCGGAACTGGAAGCGGCGTTCAAGAGCTACGGCGAAACCGGGCAGGGTCAAACACGCCATTACGTCCACGACGACGAGGAAGCCGAGCTTTATGGCACATCGCCCGGCACGTTTACCGACTGGGGCCCGTTCCCGGACGGCACCGACCTGTTGTTTTACGAAGGCCTGCATGGCGCCGTGGTCACCGACGACATCAACAACGCGCAGCATGCGGACCTGAAGATCGGCGTCGTGCCGGTGATCAATCTGGAGTGGATCCAAAAGCTGCATCGTGATCGCGACGCACGCGGCTACACCGCCGATGCGGTCACCGACACGATCCTGCGCCGCATGCCCGACTATGTGAATTACATTTGCCCACAATTCACTCAAACGGACGTCAATTTCCAGCGCGTGCCGATGGTCGATACCTCCAACCCGTTCATCGCCCGCGATATTCCGTCACCCGATGAATCGATGGTGGTGATCCGGTTCCGCAACCCGCGCGGCATCGATTTCCCGTACTTGGTGTCGATGATCGCCGGCAGCTTCATGTCGCGCGCCAATTCCATCGTGATCCCGGGCGGCAAGCTCGATCTGGCCATGCAGTTGATCCTCACCCCGATGATCATGCAACTGATCGACCGCAAGCGCGGTGCACCATGATTGGCCGCGTGATCGATATGACAACACACAACGACACCCCCGAACAGGACGCTGGCAGATACGCCGCCACCATGGCCGCCTACGCCAGTTCCGCTCGCTCCCTGCTGGCTCGGCTTGACGGTTGTCCGTGCGGTGCTTCGGCACCCTCGGACGCCGTCAAGTCGGCTTCCCGCCAGCCCACAAACCCGACTGACAGCAAGGAAGGAAACGAGACATGAGTACCAAAGCTTACGACGCCGGCGTTAAGGACTACCAGGCGACTTACTGGGAGCCCAACTACACGCCCAAGGACACCGACATTTTGGCCTGCTTCAAGATCGTCCCGCAAGAAGGCGTGCCACGCGAAGAGGCCGCCGCCGCGGTGGCAGCTGAATCGTCGACCGGCACCTGGACGACGGTTTGGACGGACCTGTTGACCGACCTGGAATACTACAAAGGCCGCGCCTATCACATTGAAGACGTGCCCGGCGACGATAACGCGTTTTTCGCTTTCGTCGCCTATCCGCTGGATCTGTTCGAAGAAGGTTCGGTGGTCAACGTGATTACCTCCATCGCCGGCAACGTGTTCGGTTTCAAGGCGGTGCGTTCGCTCAGGCTCGAAGATATCCGCTTCCCGATCGCCTACGTGGTCACCTGCGGCGGCCCGCCCAACGGCATCCAGGTCGAGCGCGACATCATGAACAAGTACGGCCGCGCCATGCTGGGCTGCACAATCAAGCCGAAACTGGGCCTATCGGCCAAAAACTACGGCCGTGCGGTATACGAATGCCTGCGCGGCGGTTTGGATTTCACCAAGGACGACGAGAACGTCAACTCGCAGCCGTTCATGCGCTGGCGTCAACGCTTCGACTTCGTCGCCGAGGCGGTGTTCCAGGCTCAGGAAGAAACCGGTGAGCGCAAAGGCCATTACCTGAACGTCACCGCCGGTACGGTCGAAGAGATGTTCAAGCGCGCCGAATACGCCAAGTCACTGGGCATGCCGATCATCATGCACGACTTCCTGACGGCGGGCTTCAGCGCCAACACATCGCTGGCCAACTGGTGCCGCGACAACGGCATGCTTTTGCACATCCACCGCGCGCTGCATGCGGTGATGGACCGCAACCCACTGCACGGCATCCATTTCCGGGTGTTGGCCAAGATGCTGCGTCTGTCGGGCGGTGATCACCTGCATTCGGGCACCGTGGTTGGCAAGTTGGAGGGCGACAAGCAAGCGACGCTGGGCTGGATCAAGCTGATGCGCGACAGCTTTGTGGCGGAAGATCGTTCGCAAGGCCTGTTTTTCGACCAAGACTGGGGCCACATGCCGGGGCTTTTCCCGGTAGCGTCGGGCGGCATCCATGTTTGGCACATGCCGGCCTTGTGCTCGATCTTCGGCGATGACGCCGTGTTCCAGTTCGGCGGCGGCACATTGGGCCACCCCTGGGGCAACGCCGCCGGCGCGGCGGCCAACCGCGTCGCGCTAGAGGCCTGCACCGAAGCCCGCAACCAGGGCCGCGAGATGGACAAAGAAGGCAAGGACATCCTGACCCAAGCCGCCAAGCATAGCCCTGAGTTGGCCGCAGCCATGGATACCTGGAAAGAAATCAAGTTCGAGTTCGACACCGTCGACAAACTGGCCGCCGGCTGAACCCGCCCCCTGAATTTGGAGAAAAAGAATGACTGAAGTTCAAGACTACCCATCACGCCTGAATGATGCCGAAAGCAAGCGCTTCGAAGCGTTCTCGTACCTGCCGCCCATGGATGCATCGCAAATCCGCAAACAGGTGGAATACGCCGTCTCGAAAGGCTGGAACTGCGCCATTGAGCACGCCGAGCCGGAACGCGCCGGGAAATCCTACTGGTACATGTGGAAACTGCCGATGTTCGGTGAAAAAGGTGTCGATTTCATCATGCGCGAAGCCGAGGCCTGCCACCGCGCCAACCCGGGCAACCACGTGCGGGTCATCGGTTACGACAACAAAGCACAATCGCAAGGCATGTCGCTGGTCATCTATCGCGCCTAGGCGTGCCTAAGCACGCAAAAAAAAGCCGAAAAACCGGCAAATTCGGACTCCAAATCCCCGCCGTCACGGTCTAAAACCCAAGTGACAAGACAAGAGGCGAGACAGTGAACGGCGGGGCCTGGACTTTCCGGGTCCCCTAAGGGACAACCATCTCAATATCAAATCACGAGATTTTGGAGGCAGCATCAATGGGCGCATCCCACCAGGACATGGCCAACGCCATCCGCTTTCTTTCGGCAGACGCCGTACAGAGAGCCAACTCAGGCCATCCCGGCATGCCCATGGGCATGGCAGACGCCGCAACGGTGCTGTACACGAAATTTCTGAAGTTCGACGCCGCCCATCCCGATTGGGCCGACCGCGACCGCTTCGTGCTATCGGCGGGTCACGGCTCGATGCTGTTGTATTCGCTGCTGCATCTGAGCGGCTATCCAGGCATGACCATCGACGAGGTGAAGAATTTCCGCCAATTGGGCGCCAAGACCGCCGGCCACCCCGAATACGGCCACGCACCCGGCATTGAGGTCACCACCGGTCCGCTGGGCCAGGGGATCACCACCGCCGTCGGCATGGCTCTGGCAGAGCGGCTGGCCAACCAACGCTTCGGTGATGCGCTGGTCGATCACCACACCTACGTCATCGCCGGTGACGGGTGCTTGATGGAAGGCATCAGCCACGAGGCCGTATCCCTGGCCGGGCATCTGAACCTCGGCAAGCTGATCGTGCTGTGGGACGACAACGACATCTGCATCGACGGCGGCACCGACATGACGGTCGGCGACGACCAACTGGCGCGCTTTAGCGCCAGTGGCTGGGATGTCACCGCCGTTGACGGCCACGACGCCGATGCCGTTGCCGGTGCGATTGAAGCGGCGAAAGGCACTGCCACGCCATCGTTGATTGCGTGTAAAACCGTCATCGGACGCGGCGCACCCAATAAGGAAGGCACCTCGTCGACGCACGGTGCGCCCTTGGGCGACGACGAATTGGCGCAGGCTCGTGAAAACATGGGCTGGCCGCACGATCCGTTCGTTGTGCCCGATGACGTCATGAGCGCCTGGCGTGAAGCCGGTGCGCGCGGCGCGGCGGAACGCACCGCCTGGGAAGGCCGTTTGGCCGGTGATGCGAGCAAAGCCGAATTCGAGCGCACGGTTTCGGGCGATCTGCCCGCTGGCTGGATGGACACCGTTAACGCACACAAGAAACGCTGCACCGATGAGCAAGTGGGCTGGGCAACGCGCAAGGCGTCCGGTGAGGTGTTGAGCGTGCTGACCGAAGCGCTGCCAGAAATGATCGGCGGCTCTGCCGACCTGACGGGGTCCGTGAACACCAAGACGCCCAACACCGATGCGATCACGCCGACTGACTTTTCCGGCCGCTACATGCATTACGGTGTGCGTGAACACGCCATGGCCGCTGTCATGAACGGTATGGCGCTGCACGGCGGCTTTATCCCGTATGGCGGCACGTTTTTGGTATTCGCCGATTACATGAAGGGCGCCATGCGGCTTTCGTCGTTGATGGAGCAACGCGTCGTCTATGTTTTGACGCACGATTCCATCGGGCTTGGCGAGGATGGCCCGACGCACCAGCCGGTGGAAACGCTGGCGATGCTGCGCGCGCAGCCGAACTTCAAGGTGTTCCGCCCCTGTGACGCGGTCGAAGCCGCCGAATGCTGGGCAGTAGCACTGGACAACACCGATGGCCCGTCGGGCATGGTCCTGACCCGCCAGGGCGTGCCATTGCAGCGCACGACGCACACCGACGAGAACCTTTGCGCCAAAGGCGGCTACGTGCTGGCCGAAGGCGAGGGCGGTGAGCGTAAAGTGACACTGCTTGCCACTGGCTCGGAAGTGCAACTTGCCATCGCTGCCCGCGACACACTGCAAGCCGACGGCGTTTCTACCGCCGTCGTCTCCATGCCGTGCTGGGAGCTGTTCGACGCCCAAGATGATGCCTACCGCCAGAGCGTTTTGGGTCAAGGCACCATCCGTGTTGCCGTCGAGGCCGGTGTGCGCATGGGCTGGGATGCCTATGTGCGTCCGCACGGTGGATTTATCGGTATGTCGAGCTTCGGCGCCTCGGCGCCCGCCGGGCAGCTTTATGAACACTTCGGCATCACTGCCGAAAACGTCGTGCAAGCCGTGAAAGATCGGCTGTAATCGTATAGAATTATTGAAATTATTCGTTTTACGGAGGAACTGTTAAAATGGCCTTGGTTTCCCTCAGACAACTGCTCGATCACGCTGCCGAAAACGATTACGGCATGCCGGCGTTCAACATCAACAACATGGAACAGATGCTGGCGATCATGGCGGCGGCGGAAAAAACCGACAGCCCGGTCATCATGCAGGCCAGCCGTGGGGCGCGTAAGTACGCCAATGATACAGTGCTGCGCCACCTGATCATCGCAGCGACCGAAATGTATCCCGATATCCCCGTCTGCATGCACCAAGACCACGGCAACAACGCAGCCACCTGCATGTCGGCGGTCGCCAGCGGGTTTTCATCGGTAATGATGGACGGCTCTTTGGAAGAAGACGGCAAAACGCCAGCGTCTTATGAATACAACGTCAACATCACCCGTAGCGTATCCGAGATGTCGCATCTCGTCGGCGTTTCGGTCGAGGGTGAACTCGGATGCTTGGGGTCGCTCGAAACCGGAGAAGGTGACAAGGAAGACGGCCACGGTTTTGAAGGCAAGCTTGATAAAGACATGCTGCTCACCGATCCCGACGAAGCTGCGGATTTTGTTAAGAAAACCAAGTGTGATGCGCTTGCCATTGCGATGGGAACCTCACATGGCGCCTACAAGTTTACCCGCAAACCGACTGGCGACATCCTGGCGATGGACGTGGTTAAGGCCATTCACGCCAAATTGCCCGACACCCATCTGGTAATGCACGGCTCAAGCTCCGTGCCGCAGGACCTGCAAGACATCATCAACGAATACGGTGGCGAAATGCCGCAGACGTATGGCGTGCCGGTCGAGGAAATTGAAATCGGCATCAAAAATGGTGTGCGCAAGGTCAACATCGACACCGACAACCGCATGGCCATCACCGGCGCCATCCGTAAGGTTCTGACTGAGAGCAAAGCGGAGTTCGATCCGCGCGCCTATTTGAAGCCGGCGATTGCCGCCATGGAGAAAGTCTGCATTGATCGGTTCGAGCGTTTCAACTGCGCCGGACAGGCATCGAAGATCAAGGCAATCCCGCTGGCCGATATGGCAGCGCGCTATGCCGACGGATCGCTCGACCCGACGGTTAAATAGTCGGATAAATTAGGGCAGGGGAGAACTATCATGGCCGGTGGCGACACGATCAAGATCGCACCTTCGATCCTTTCCGCCGACTTCGCCAAATTGGGGGAGGAAGTCCGCGCCATCGACGTCGCCGGGTGCGATTACATCCATATCGACGTCATGGACGGGCATTTCGTGCCCAACCTGACCTTCGGCCCGCCGATCATTAAATGCATCCGCCCACACACCGAGAAAGTGTTCGATGTGCATCTGATGATCAGCCCGGCGCAGCCCTATTTGCAGGATTACGCCGACGCCGGGGCCGATATCATCACCGTCCACGCCGAGGCCGACCCGCACTTGGACCGCTCGCTACAGTTCATCCGCTCACTGGGCAAAAAGGCAGGGGTATCGCTAAACCCGCATACGCCGGAAAGCGTTGTCCAGTATGTCCTCGATAAGGTTGATCTGATTTTGGTGATGTCGGTCAATCCGGGCTTTGGCGGCCAGAGTTTCATTCCCGCCCAGCTTGAGAAAATCCGCCGTATCCGCCAAATGATCGGCGACAGGCCGATCGAGTTGGAAGTCGACGGCGGCGTCAGCCCCGACACCATCGCCAGCGTGGTCGAGGCGGGGGCGGACGTCATGGTTGCGGGCAGTGCGGTGTTCAAAGGCGACGACTACGCCGCCACCATCAGCGCGCTACGGGCGGCTGCTTCTTAACCTTTTCCTTTACTTTTCGCACGTTGCGGCGCAAGAAAAACGCTATTCGAGACAAAATGATAGGGGAAAACGGAAATCTACCATTTCCCCACCTGACACTTTCAATTTTTGTAAAGTGAACCTATAAAGGTATCCTTGCATCCAGCATTTCCTTTAGTTTCAAGAGGTTTCCATAAGAGGGGTCCCATGGGTCTGAACAGCCTGTCGCCGCGGTCGATCTCGCAAAGCATCGACCCCCGAACCGTGAAAGTCGGTATCGGTCGTGTCGTGCGCGCCGGCCGCCGGATGAACCTCTACTATTTTTGGGAAAAGCGCTGGTTTTTCATCGCCATGGCTGTTGGTTTCGGCATGCTGCAATTGCCGGTGCCGGGCGATCTCTCGCGCGAAGGTATGATCGTGCTGACCATGTCGGCGGTCGCTACCATCCTGTTCATCACCGAGCCGGTACCGCTGCCCACCGTGGCGTTGATGATCATTGTCGGGCAGGTGATCTTGCTGGGGCTTGATTCGACCCAGGTCGCAAAAAGCCTGATGACCGATTCCGTGCTGTTCATCATGGGCTCGTTGATGCTCGCCGTCGCCGTGGTGAAACAGAAGCTGGACAAACGCATCGCCTGGCTGATTGTCCGCCTGACCGGCACGCGAACCTCATATATTTGCTTTGGAATTTCCGCTGTTTCCGGCCTGCTGGCGTCGTTCATCGGCGAACATACAGTGGCCGCCATGATGCTGCCTGTAGGAATCACGCTGATCACACTGACGTCCGACGACCCAAAGGACGTGCGCAATCTAGCCGCCGTATTGCTGTTCTCGATCTCATACGGTTGCTCGATCGCCGGTATCGGCACACCTTCGGGCGGTGCGAGAAACGCCATTATGATCGGCTACTGGAAGGAATTCTTCTACGAGCCCGGCAACCCGGACACCTACAAGTTCCTGATCGATTACGTGCATTGGATGATGTACGCCTATCCGATGTTCCTGCTGCAGCTGCCGTTTGTGACGGTGATCTTGCTGTTCACCTTCAAACCTGAATACCGGAACCTGTCGCGCGCTGTCGTTAAATTGCGCGCCGAGGTCGATATGCAGGGCGGGCTGAAACCGGGGGATTGGGTGGCAATACTGATCTTCATCCTTGTGCTGGTCGGCTGGATCACAGCGTCGAGCGACCTGGGCATGGGGACGGTGGCGATCTTTGGCGCCGTCGGGTTCCTTGTCGCCGGCCTGGTCAAATGGGAAGACATCAACTCCGGCGTCAACTGGGGCGTGGTGCTGCTCTATGCCGCCGCCATCTCATTGGGCGTGCAGATGAAGGATACCGGCGGAGCGAAATGGGTGGCCGAGCACTTCCTTGATATTCTGACGCCATTGGGCGCCGACCACGGTGTCGGGCTATGGGCCGCGGTTTCCGGCCTGACGACCTTCGTCACCAACACCATGTCGAACGGTGCCGCCGTGGCGGTGCTGGGGCCGATTGTTTTGAATTTGGCCACCGCCGCGGGCGAAAGCCCGATCGTCATCGGCTATATCACGGCCGTCTCGTCGGCGTTCGCCTATTTGACCGTGGTTGGGACGCCGGCTTGCACGATCGTCTATGCGTCGGGATACCTGAAGACCACCGATTTCCTTAAGGTCGGATGGAAAATGTGCATTATGTCGATCATCATAATGATGCTGGGTGCATATTTCTACTGGCCTCTGCTGGGCACTTGAGGGTTATAATCAATTCAGGGGAGTACCTTTCAAGTTAAGAAAGGTATTCAGGGATGCGGAGGAACAGCACTTGAGCACGGAAGAAGAAAGATACCGCCAGGAGCTCGAGGAAATTTACGAAGCCCGCAGCAATCGGTTTCGGGTGCTCGTCTGTATCGATGGCTCCGACGAGGGCTACCTCGGCCTCAAGTACGCGGATCGAATGGGCGGGCATCGCGAAGACTGCGATATCATCTTGCTCTACGTACGCCCCACCGACCAAGGCCTGCATTCGGGCGGCCTGCAAGTGCGGGTGGCGCGCGAGAACATGCTCAGTTGGGGCCTGGAGCTGCCGGGTATCCGGCGCCTGAAAAAAGGCCTGGAACTTCTGGTCGGCGCGGAAGAGCTGGAAAAGGAATGGGTATCTAAAACCACCAGTACCGGCGTCGAGGGTGACCCACTGGGCGACAACAAAATCGAATACCGCCATGCCAGCGGCCGCACGATTGTGCTCAAACTCAAAGTCGCCCCAGATGCGGCAAGCGGCATTCTCGACCAATACGAACTCGGGCCCTACAACATGATCATCATGGGCTCGGCCAAACAGGGCCGCGGTCGCGTCCGCGCCACGCTCAGCCCCTCTGTCTCCGAAAAGGTTGCGTACCACGCGCCGTGCTCGGTACTGCTTGTGCGCGATCTGGTCGCCGGGCAAGGGCACTTGGTCGGGGTTGACGGCTCGGATTTCTCCAAGGAAATCGCTCGCCAAGAAGCCATTCTGGCGGCACGATTCCCAGATCCGAAGTTGTCCGCTGTCTGTGTCGCAGAAGATGATGAAGGCGTGCCCCAAGCTGAAAGCATCGTCGCTGAAATCGCTCAATTACTGAAAGACGAGCTTGGCTTCAATCTCAAGGGAACCTATGTGCGGGTCGGCGACCCGGTCGAACAAATCGTCGAGGCCGGCAAGGATTATTCGGTGATTGTGCTGGGCGATTCCGGCAAAGGAACCATGAGCCGCATCCTCGGCGGCGGTGTTTCCACCGACGTCATGCGGCTTGCGCACAATTCCGTTCTGATCATGCGCTGAGCTCGGCGTCCGCAGAAAACACTAGCTATAGCTAAAGAGATACTATACCTTTAGGCCAATCGGCATGAATTGATGCATACACCTATATATGTATCACGTGCGCATTCTGGAACAGAGTGACTGGCCATGAATATGACTGCACGCGCTAAAATTCCCGCCAATGACATTTCCGTGCCCGCGGTTGACGGCTTGGTAACCGAACTTCTCGAAGCGGTCCCCTATATGGTTTGTCTGTGCGCGGGAGGGCGCCTTGGATACATCAATCCAGCCGGATTGCGGTTGCTCGGGCTCGATTCCCCGCAGCAAGCGGCCGGCAAGTCTTTTTCAGATTTCGTCGATGCCGACTACGCCGATATTTTGGCTGAAGAGCTCTCCAGTCATCCGATAGAAGACCTGGACCTGCCGGTCAAAATCATCAGTGCCAAAGGCAACGTGGTGGACGTCGCCACAACGATCCGTCCGTTCAAGGACGGCAATACACCGGGCAGCGCGTCGTGCATCATTATGGGCCTCGATATCACCGAACGTATCAGCACGGCACGTGACTTGCGGCGCGCCCGCGATGAACTGGCCGAATTGGTCATGGAACGCACAGAAGCTCTTGTGGCCGAGACCGGAACCCGCCAGCAAGCTGAAGCTGATCTCGGACTCGCGGCACAGGTCTTATCCAGCCTCAACGATGCGGTCATCATCATGGGCGCTGATCGTTGCGTGCGCACCGTCAATGCCGCATGCGAAAGGATTACGGGACTTACCTCAGACGAAATGGTCGGTTGCGCGCCCCCCTTCATCAGCCCGCTGCAAAATGATGGTAACCTCGAAGCCATGTGGGCACGGGTTGAAAATGAAGGGCATTGGACAGGCGAGTATTGGACGCGCCGCAAGGATGGGGTCGCCTACGCCGAACGCTTATCCATATCGCGAATCACGGATGAAACGGGTGACATCCATCAGTTTGCAGCGGTTTTGAGCGACGTCACACGACGCAAAAAAGACGAGGAAAAAATCCGCTATCAGGCCAGCTACGACACTCTGACAGGCCTTCCGAACCGAGAACTGTTTATGGATCGTCTGGGCCAGGCGATCGCCTCAACCCGGCGGTTGCACCACAAAATGGGGCTGATTTTCATCGATTTGGATGGCTTCAAGATGGTCAATGATTCGCTCGGGCATGACATCGGCGATCTATTGCTAAAAGAAGCGGCGATCAGATTGGAGCGCAGTATTCGCGATACCGACACAGTGGCGCGTCTCGGCGGTGATGAATTCACCGTGATCATGCCCAACTTGGAAGACCCCCGTCTGATCCAAGTCGTCGCGCAACGAATTCTCGACACCTTGGCGGACACATTCGTTCTTGCCGGCCAGGAGTGCTTCATTTCCGGTAGCCTCGGAATCACGGTGTTTCCCGACGACGCCAAAACCGTTTCCGATCTGTTGAAAAATGCCGATACCGCCATGTATCTGGCTAAAGAAGAGGGTAAGGCCAATTACCAGTTCTATACAGAAAAGCTAAACCAAGACGTCATTGAGCGAGTGAATATCAAAAACGGGCTGGTCAAAGCGTTAGATCGCAATGAACTGGAGCTCTACTACCAACCGAAACTCGACATGACGACCGACCGCGTTACCGGCGTCGAGGCGCTCATGCGATGGTCGAATGATACCATGGGGCCAGTTTCCCCAGCGCGTTTCATTCCTATCATGGAGGAAACCGGCCAGGTGGTGGAAGTCGGCGCTTGGGCGCTGCGCGAAGCCATGACACGGCAGGTTGAGTGGCAAAAACTCGGGTTTCCGTTGCGGGTCGCTGTCAATTTGTCTGCCCGGCAATTGCGTGAGCCGAGTTTCGTCCAGATGATTGAGGATATTCTTGAAGAGACCGGCATCGGTCCCGAGGTGCTGGAACTCGAAGTCACCGAATCGATGTTGATTTCCGGCACCGAAGACGCGGTCGTTTCCTTGGCGCGACTGCACGACATGGGTATCCACGTGGCCATGGACGATTTCGGCACGGGCTATTCATCGCTCAGTTATTTGAAGAAATTCCCCATCGACACCATCAAGATCGATCAGTCATTCGTGGCGGATATCGCCACTGACAGCGACGATGCGGAAATTATCCGCACGATCATCGGCATGGGCCGTATCCTCGGCCGCGAAGTCGTCGCCGAGGGTGTCGAAACCCGTGAGCAGTTCGAGCTGCTAAGAGACTACCAATGCAACCAGATTCAAGGGTATTATCTCAGCCGTCCCTTGCCGGGACCGGAACTGGCGGCATTCATGGAATCCAGAGTTTAGGCGTTATCGCCGCCAACGCCACCTAGAGGGATTCTCGCGTTGCGCCGGCTGCTTATTGCCCTTCCTGTCGTTTTGGTTTTCTTTGCGCTGATCATCGTGTTCGGCCCCACTGTCATGCCGCAGCCGACCCTGAATAAGATGGTGGCGGCGGTGATCGAACAAACTCTCGACCATCCAGTCGCCATCGCCGGTGACGCTGAACTGACGCTGTTTCCAACATTTCGCCTGAATGCCAAGGGCGTCAGTGCCCGGGCCCTAACGGGAGGCGGTAAAGATACACCCGCATTGTTCGACGTGGGCGCAGTCACGGTCGAAATCGATGCGGTTTCACTGTTGTACAATCGTGTCAGGGTCAATCTCATCCGTTTCGACAACCCGGTCGTCCGTTTGCATGTAGACGCGGACGGACAAGCGAACTGGCGGGCAAGGAAGTCGCAGCAACCTGAAATCAAGCGTCCACAACTCGATCGCGATTGGGGTTGGTGGAACGAATTTGATCTCTCCAAAGTCGAACTTCGGGGCGGCAGGTTGTTGATGGTGGATCGCACCCGCAATTGGCGACTTGAGGCAGAGCGGATCGGCTTGGCATCGTCGAAACCCCTAAATACTACATCCGGCCCAGGATTTGCGCTCGCCGGCAGTGCGCGAATCAATGATGAACCCTTTACCTTGCGGTTCGAGACCGGCGCCATATCCAAGGTTTTGGCAGGCGGACGAATCCCCGTGGTCTTTGACATGCAAGGGGCGATTGGCGCATTGCGCTATCAGGGCGCCGCCGCCAAGCGCCAAGTCGTCGTCAGCGAAGGTTCGTTATCGATCCGAATTCCGGATTTTCCACGCTTCCAGCGTTGGCTTGGTCGAAGCCAAGCAGGCCCCCCCACGGGCGGCGGCATCAAGGCTTCCGCACAGCTCGACATTAGCGGCGACCGGTTGACGGTTTCGAATATCGACCTCGGTTGGCCGGGCGGCGCCGGACGTGGTGACATAAGCGCGAGCCTACGGAGCGACGGCACGCTGGCGCTCGATGGTGAACTGCACATGGATACCCTTGATCTCAGCGCACTTGGCGGCGAGGCGGCGCTGGCGGGGGCTGCTGCATTCCTACCGGAGAAGCTGATCGGCCGCATCAAGGTGGACTGGCAGAAATTCGTCCGATCCGGCCTTCGCGCCGGTGCCGGCAAGGCACAGATCAATTTCACTACCGGCGCCGAGCGTTGGTCTATCGAGGCCTCCACAGAGAAGTTGTACGGTGGGCGTGGCCAAGCCAACATCCGTTGGGGCATTGCTGAAGGCATGGCATCGCTAAAAGCAGCCTTCCGTCTGTCACGCGTCAACACCGAAGAACTGCTCACCGGTTTAGCCGGGAACAGTCCGATCGAAGGTACGGCGAATGTCAGTATCGATCTATTCTCCGTCGGCGGTACGTCGCGTGAAATGCTTGCGGCTCTCGGCGGAAAAGGCCGGTTCAATGTCACGACCGGCACGTTGTTGGACCCAGGCATTGTCCGGCGACTTTCGGACCAACAAAAACCGCTGCCGTTCTCGCAATTGCTTGGGAGTTTCCGGGTCGGGCAGGGGATCGTACGCACGGATGATGTCTTGCTGCGTACCGCCGGCATGAGTCTCGTCGGAGCCGGCGAAGTGGATTTAGCGGAAAGCTACGTCAACATCGACCTACGGTCTATTGCGCGGCAAAATAACTCCACTGACCGCCCCGCCATCAAGCCGTTCCGCATTGAAGGCCCCCTCACATCGCTCAGCACGGCGCGCCAGTGACGGTGACGGTGACGTCTGCATGACCTTAGAAAGCCGCTTGAAGTGGTTCGTTTCAATCGGGCTGATCATGAACATGGTCGGCTTTTTGGCACCTGCCGCCGTCTTGCCGCAAATCCTCGATGACTGGCAATTGTCAGAGAAAGCCGGCGGTTTGCTGACCGGCGCATTGTTCGGCGGTTATGCTTTATCGAGTCCGTTCCTATCGGCACTGACCGACCGCATAGATGCAAAACGGATCATGTTGGCCGCGCTCATTGCCAGTGCCTGCGCCGGGTATGGCATTGCTTATTTAGCCGACGGGTTGTGGTCGACCGTGGGCTTCAGGGTTATCGCTGGGTTTGGTCTAGCTGGGTATTACATGCCAGGCTTGAAACTTATTGCCGACCTATTGGAAGGTGATCGCCGCATGCGTACGGCGGCGGTTTATCCGTCCATGTTCGCATTGGGCGGCGCCGGCCCGTTTTTTGTCGCTTCGATACTTGATGCCCCCGCCGACTGGCGTTGGATATTCGTCATCTCAGGCCATGCAGCGCTGATCGCGTTTGTTATAGTGGCACTGCTGGTTCCCGGATCTCCCAACAACACGACCGGAAGCGCCCACGTCAAATTTCATGCAGCCTTTGGCCGTGCCGTGCGGAACAAAGGGGTGCAAGCATACTCACTGGCCGCCGTCGGTCATATTTCTGAAATCTTTTCGTTTCGCAGCTGGATTATCGCATCGATGATTTTCGGCATCTCTCTGCCGATAAATCAAAGTTTCACTGAATGGAATCTGCCTTTTGTTGCCGCGTTGAGCACGGTCATAACAGTACCGGCCAGCGTGATGTTTGCCCGGCTGTCAATGACAGGTGACCGGCGAAAAATCGTTGCTTTTATTGCGCTTTCTTCCGCATCAGTTGCCGTAATCATGGCGTTTTCCATTCACGGATCGTTTCTCACATTTTGCTTACTGCTGATGGTCTACGGGGTCACTACGTTCGGTGACACAGCGACCCTTTCGGGCGGCGTCGTCATGCATGCCGATGCGGAAAGCCGGGGGGCGGCGCTGGCGGTTTTTTCGCTTTGTGGGTTTGGCGGCGGCATGGTTGGACCGATCGTGATCGGTCTGCTGATTGAGAGCTTTGGCGGGCGGCTTGCACCCGATGCCTGGAGCGCTGCATATCTGGGCTTGGCCTGTTTCGCCTTGGTGCCGGCTTTGACCATGGGGCTGTATTCGCGCTGGCTTGAAAAATCCTAGTAAACGAGTTCGCTTTCCTCGTCGTTACCGGCAATGACGATTTCGCCGGAATCCGACAAGGCCTTGGCCACCGATACGATCGTCGCTTGTGCCTCGTCCACGTCTTTGAGGCGCACCGCGCCCATGGCTTCCATATCTTCCTTCATCATCTTGCCGGCGCGCTCCGACATGTTGGCGAAAAACAACTCGCGCACCTCGTCCGATGAGCCC
>JABIPG010000243.1 GCA_018698795.1 Rhodospirillaceae bacterium | reverse complement strand
TGGCTTTACATGCCTTTGGCTTTTTCGGCCAAGGCTTTGGCCTGGGCATAGTTGGCCACGACCATGGCATCCCACTGTTTTTCGATCTCAGCCTGACGGCCTTTGACCTTGGTGGATGCTTTTTTGCGCTTGGTTTTGAAGATAGCGTTGAAGTCTTTCTGCGACGCTTGATCCGCACTGATCGGCATTGCTGCGACCAGGGCTTGCGCTTGGGCAATAAGCTCAGCCGCTTTCGGGTTCTTCTTGGCTTTCGCTTCTTGGATGGCGTTTACGGCAGCGCGCAATTCTTTCAACCGGTAGGTGATCATGGTGTCGAATAACGAATTGACCACGTTGTAGCGGTTTTTTGAAAGCTGCAGATTGAACTTCACCTCTGAGCCAATGGTTTTATCCTCGAACGGGTTCGGGAAACCTTTTGGTGCTTTGGCATAGGTCGCCGGGTTGACGGGCAAGCGCCGGATTTTCGGGTTGAGCAGAACCTCTTGGCCTTCCGGCGACAAAAGGTACTCGATGAAGGTGGCGGCGGCATCGTGGTTCGGTGCGTTCTTGACGATGGCGATGTTGGCCGGCACCAAGGTGGTTACGGTGGGATAAACGAAATCCACCGGGAAACCCGAAGCTTGCGAAGACAGGCCGAAGAAATCGATAACGATGCCGAGGCCGAACTGACCTGAGTTGACGCCGTCCGGCACACCGAAACTGCGTTCGGTGACGGTTTTGAAATTGCCGGCGATGGATTTCCATTCAGCCCAACCGGAATCCCAGCCCATACCTTGCAACACGGTTTCGACCGTCAAGTGCGTCGTGCCGGAACGCGACGGCGCGCTCATGCCGACGTGACCGTGATAGACGGGCTTTTTCAAGTCAGCCCATTCGCGCGCCACGGGCAGCTTTTTGGCCTTCAGGTAACGGGTGTTCCACATGATGCCGTAGCCCGACGCCGCGAAGCCTTTGTAGTAGCCGTCCGGGTCGTTGATCGGAAAAGCGCCGACTTTCTCGGGGATTCCTTTTTGTTTGACCTGATACTTGGCCAAAAGGTCATCGCCTTTCAGCACTTCGAAAGCATCCGGTGCCGAGGCCCAGAACATGTCGGACGTATTGTTGGACGCCGTTTCCTGCAGGTATTTGATGCCCGCGGTGGTTTTCTTCTTCAACATCTCAACTTTGATCGATGGATGTTTTTTCTCAAAAGCCTGTTTTACGGTCTGGGTTGTATCCGTCGGGTAGGATGTCACGACCACCAGCTTACCGCTGGCAGCAAGTGCTGAGCCATTTCCGACGAGACCAGAAATCGTAAGAACAGCCGCCAAAGCCGAGGCGACAAATATCCGCAACATAGCAGTCCTCCACATTTTCAAAGGCGTTCGATTGAACACACAAAACATTGTTGGAGCGCAAAACGCGCACCAATGGTTCTCACTGTATGATAACTCACTTACACAAGTTGTAGAATAAGAAACTCTCCCACTTCCGATATTTTATGGCGTATCGTCAAGCGTTCGAAATTGGAGGTTTGTTGACCCGTGCGGCCCAAGCGCGTGCTAAGCCTACTCGTCGTAGCCGTCGAAGTTGATGGCGAAGCCTGAGTCGTAGCGGCGGATGATGCGGGCAGGGCGGTCACTGAGGGATTCCGATTTGATACCGACGTCTTGGCCGATGTCGAGGCAGACCTTGTCGTCTTTCTCCAAGCTGAACTCGATGGCAGCGCCGCTTTCCGAGACATCAATAACGACACCGTCCGCTACACTTCCATCAGAGACAATGGTGGCGGGTTCGTTGACGGGTTGGCGTTCGTGGCGGCGGCCGCTTCCGGTCATGGTGGGTCCTTTTCTCGAGATCAGCATAAATTATAGTTTGCGCCGGCGAAAGCGGCTGTGATGGCCGTTACAGGCTGGTCATTTCAGGGCGACCAAGGCCTGTTGCGATGGCGCAAACCAATACGACCCCGTGACCGCGCGCGAGTAGTCGATCAGATGGTCGTATTCACCATCGTCCGCGACGCCGTACATGCGGTCCAACTGCACCTGAATGCGGGTCGGGTCGCAGGCGAAGGCCAGGAAATACAGCCCGTGTTCGGTGGCGGTGCCGTAAGGTGCACTGCGCCGGTATATCTTTTGTGCCACGCCGTCGATTTTCACGTCCGTGCGGCTGACATGCGACCAGGGCGGCATGGCGTCGCCTTCGAGTTCGATGCTATCGGGTTTGGTGCGCCCGATGATGCGTTCTTGGTCTTCGGTGGCGAGGCTACCAAAGGCTTCCAGGTCGTGTACCCAGCGCTGCGTAAAGACGAAGGCGCCGCCGGCGCCGACTTCACCATCCGGCACCAATGCGGCGTCTATGCGGGCATCGTCCTTGGGGTTGGCGGAGCCATCGATGAAGCCAGTCAAATCGCGCGAATCGTGATAGACGAATGCGGCGAGGTCCAAGGCTGGCGCGCATGTGGGCTGAAAAGCCTTGTTGGCGGCCAGGGCGAGATCGAGCACGTCGTCGTGATGTTCGCCATGCACCCACACGAAGACATCGCGCTGCGTCGCCGGGGCTTGGTGATTGGCCCCCGTGATGGGTTGGAAGTCACATAGCGCTTCCGGCGTTTGATCGGGCGACAGCCGGCGCCACGCCTTGGGACCGAAGGCGACGACCATAGCCACCGGGCTGGCCTCAGCGGCTTTCCTCGCAGCGCTAATGGATTGTGCCAAAGCTGCGTTATCCGCAGCGCCGTTCAAGCTGTATTCGAGGAAATGATGATGGCGGCTGCCTTCGTGAAAAATGGCGCGTTGCGGCTCGGGCATGATGGTCTCCGTCGGTTGATTTAATGTTCATCCTACCCGGCCCGTACAGGGCCTTGCAATTTCCATTCGCTTGGCTTCTTATCGGCTCGCGTTGGATGAACTGAAAAGTCAGATTGAGAAGCAATGCGCGCCGAAATCGAAACCATGGCCTCGGAAATCAAGCAGTCGATCGAACTGCTGAGGAGGCATCTTTGACTACGACCAAGCCAAACTCCGCCTAGAAGAACTCAATTCCCTGGCCGAGGACCCCGACCTTTGGGGGGACCCCGCGAAGGCGCAAGAGGTGATGCGCGAACGCACGCGGCTGGAGGGCGGTCTCAAGGCCATCGACGATATGGAGCAAGAGGTCTCCGACAGCCTGGAACTCATCGAGATGGGCGAGGATGAGGACGACGCTGAAGTCGTTGCCGAGGCCGAGGCGGTGCTGAGCGGAGTCAAGGAACGCGCAGGCAAGGCCGAACTGGAGACGTTGCTTTCGGGCGAGGCCGATGCCAACGATTGCTATCTGGAAGTTCATGCTGGCGCCGGCGGCACCGAGGCACAAGATTGGGCCGAGATGCTTCTGCGCATGTATGCGCGCTGGAGCGAGGCGCACGACTACAAGGTTGAATGGCTCGAAGAAAGCCCCGGCGAAGAAGCCGGTATCAAGTCCGCCACCATCAAAGTCACAGGCCACAACGCCTACGGCTGGCTGAAGACCGAATCGGGCGTGCATCGACTGGTGCGGATATCGCCCTATGATTCGAGTGCGCGCCGCCACACCAGTTTTTCATCCGCCTGGGTGTTCCCGGTGATCGACGACACCATCGAGATCGAAATCGAGGACAAGGACCTGCGCGTCGATACCTACCGCGCGTCCGGCGCCGGCGGCCAGCACGTCAACAAGACCGATTCGGCCATCCGCCTCACGCACCTGCCCACCGGCATCGTCGTGCAGTGCCAGAACGACCGCTCCCAGCACAAGAACCGCGCTCAGGCGATGAGCATGATGAAAGCGCGCTTGTACGAGGCTGAGCTGCAAAAACGCGAAGAAGCCTCCCAGGCCGAGCACGATGCCAAGACTGATATCGGATGGGGTCATCAGATCCGGTCTTACGTGTTGCAGCCCTACCAGATGGTCAAGGACCTGCGCACCGAAGTGGAGACGTCGAACACCTCTGCCGTGCTTGACGGCGACTTGGACGACTTCATGGCCGCCGCCCTTGCGCAGCGCGTGCACAGCGGAGACGACAGCGAGACTGCCTGATGGCGCCGCTCAACATTCGACAATTTGGTGAAGATGATGCCCGCGACGTCGTGGTGTTGTTCACGATGGTCAATCGGTTGTTGGCGCCGGACACCATGAAAGAAGCGTTCGAACATTATATCCAGAATTCTATCGACGACGAGATGGGGCGTATCGCCGAGTATTATGCCGAGAAAGGCGGTGGCTTTTGGGTTGCGGAAGCAGATGGCGAACTTATCGGCATGTTCGGGCTTGAACCTTCGGGCACGGACGCGATGGAATTGCGCCGTATGTACGTGCATCCCGATTGGCGGCGGCAGGGGATCGCCAATACCATGCTGCGTACCGCCGAAGACCTATGCCGGTCCGAAGGCTGCAAGCGGCTCGATTTGAGCACATCGGAAGTGCAGCCCGATGCCCTGGCATTCTACCGTGCGGCCGGATATGCCCAAACCCGCGACGAAGTGGCGGATGCCGCAACCAACAAAACCATTGGCGGCGGCATCCGCCGGTATCATTTCGAGAAAACGCTATAAACTCGGTGCCTACGCCTGCGGTCGGAAACATTTGGCGACCGTCGCGCCGGGCGTAGATTTTCAAGCCGGAAAATTTTTCGATGTAAGTTTGGGCAACGCACAAACGAGCGGATCTCGGCCCAGTGAAAAACGGCCTATCGCGATGCAGTGGGAGGGGTATAGCGATCTCATTGCTGGTTACGTCGATCTGAATCAAAGGCGCGATGGTGGAACAGTCCAGGCTACCCTACCCAACAACGATGGAACCTGTTCGGGGTCTTACGCCATGACCAGCCGGACCGAGGGAACCTGGACACTTTCGTGTACCAACGACATGGCCGCTTCAGGAACCTTAAAGGCCTACGGTAGCGGCAAGGGCTCTTCCGGTGTTGGCAAAGACACGAAGGGAAACACCGTGACCTACACCCTTGGCGGGAGGTGAGGGGAACTTCTTTCCGGTAATCCAAAGTGGATCCGCATATTCGCCGTTTATCGAAGGCTGAAGGAACGGCAGTTTGCCCCTTAGCCCGTCCGCCTTGACGGGCTCAAGGGTTGAGCGGCACTCCATATCGACGAAATCATGACGCCGCAGTTCGGTGTCGTTGTGGCCGAGGATATTCGCCGGGTCCGTAGGATGTCGCCATCGAGGTAAGGTTGCTGATGGGGCGGCTCCGCCAACATACCATCGACCACTGAGTCTATTTGTGATCGGTCGATACCGATATCGCGCAGCAAATAGTCGTCGATTTCCCGGAGATGCCGCTTGGCGACATATCGCGCGTGCTGTCTGCCGAGTCTCTTAAACAAATTGGTGATGTGGTGCTTGAACATCTTGAGCTCCTTGATGTTAGATGACGGTGGGCGATCTCTATGTGTTTTCTCACCTGTTTTTCCAACATACGGAGAGGCTCCTGACACCATGGTGTCAGGAGTGGTTTGCTAACCTCGGGTCTCATGACAGATAGTGTCAGGAAGTCGTCAATGGAGCGGGGGAAAAGAGGGATTCGTCATGCGGCGCGCCGATCGGTTATTCGAGATTATTCAGATATTGCGACGCCGGAAGATGGCACGCGCGCAGGATTTGGCCGAGAAATTGGAAGTTTCGGAGCGGACAGTCTATCGCGACATCCGCGATTTGATGGCCAGTGGTGTGCCCATAGAAGGAGAGGCAGGCGTTGGTTATATCTTGCGTGGCGGTTACGACTTGCCGCCTGTCATGTTTAACGAGCAGGAAATCGAAGCTCTGGTCCTGGGCGTCCGTATCGTCGAAGCTTGGGCCGATCCGAAACTGGCGCGGTCGGCGGAGGGTGTCCTGGCAAAGGTTGAGGAGGTCATCCCTGACCGACTTCGCCGGCACATGGCTGAAACGGCGCTGTTGGCTCCGGCCGACCATTTGGCGGAACCGATCACAATCGATCCCGGTGATCTAAGATTAGCCATCCGCGATCGGCGAATTGTGCATCTTCAATATCGGGACGCCGAGGACCGGCTTAGCGAACGCGATGTTTGGCCGCTGGGGATGGCATTCTTCGGCCCCGTTTGGATTCTCGCGTCCTGGTGCGAATTGCGTCAAGGATTCCGCTCCTTCCGCCTCGACCGAATGAGTGCGATAACCGTCCTTGATAATACCTTCGAACCAAAGCCCGACAAGACGATCGAGAAGTTCTTGAACAGCGGATGGGTCAAGCAAGCTTAGGCATATTGCTGAATCACGCTTCAGGCGAATCCAGCAATTCTCACAGATGCTCAATAATCACTGCAGTAGGAAATCCTTGAACAAAATGCCGTGCACGCGGGCCGGGGCGATCACTTTATTGACGATATTGACCAGATCGAACCGAAGCTGGTTGGTGCCGGCCTTGCCGACGAGGTCTTGGCGCTCTTGGTCGCGCAAGTGCGTCCGCACACCGTCAACAATCGCGGTTTCATTGTCGATCAGTAAATCGATGTCGTCCTCGTTGACCTGCACCACCACCTCGACGCGCAGGAACGGCGAGCGGCAACGGCCGGTCTTGAGGTCGGCTTTGATCAACGGCAGTGGGTGGCGCACAGGGGCGGCCAGGCTGATCTCCAGCTTGGTTTTCTCCCGCTCGATACCAAGCATCGAGTCCAGCCAGCCCATCATGTAGGCAATCCCGCCACCGACAATCAGCAGCGCGAACAGTCCCCCAACACCCAGGATGATCATCTTCTTGAGGCTAAGCTTCTTCTTTTTTGGCGCTTCTTCTTCTGCTCCCTCTGTATTCTCATCTTCATTTTCTTCGGGCACATTTTCTTCGGGCGCATTTTCTTCTTCGGCCATGTGAGTCTCCTGTGAGTCTCTGGGGTGTTTGGGGCGCTGGCAGTGCGTTCAACGCGGTGCGTTAGAATAAGGCAAAAACCGTCGCCTGTGGCAAGGTTCTAAGGTGAGGGTGTGAGGGGCTCGTAGAATTCCCGGTCCATTCGTGCGGTGTTTCGCGCGGCGTAATTGAACGGTGGTTTGATATAACCCTTGAAGCGCTGCCGAACATATTCGTGAAAGGTTGCTATCGGGTCGAGCCCGCGCCGTTCGGCCAAAAATCGAAACCATCGCACACCTGCCGCCACGTGCGGAACTTCTTCTTCCCCAATCGTCAGCAAGATTTCGGCACTTTCCGCGTCACCGTTATTGCGTAGTTTCTCGACCGCCCCCGGGGTGGTGTCGAGGCCGCGCGCTTCGAGCACCATGGGCACTAGCGCCAGGCGCGCCATCAAATCGTCCGACGTATCCGATGCCGCCTGCCAAAGGCCGTCATGCGCTGGCAGATCCCCATATGCGCCACCCAGTTGCGCCATGCGCCGTTGCAGCATATCGAAATGCCGGGCTTCGTCCGCCGCCACCTGTACCCAATCGTCATAAAACGCGCGGGGGAGGTCGTTGTGGGTGAACCGCGCAACGATATCCCAGGCGAGATCGATGGCGTTGCATTCGATATGCGCGATGGCGTGCAAGAACGCCATTCGTCCCGCTGCGCCGCCCTTGCGCCGGCGTGGCATGTCGTTGGGCAGGCGCAATTCCGGGCGCGCAGGGCGGGCTGGGCGTTGCGGCAACGTCACGTTGCCAACGTCTGAAATCTCGCCGCTCTGCCAAGCCGCGCTATAGCTCTCGGTCAGGGTGACCTTATCCGCGGGTTCTTGGGTGCGGAGCACATGGAGAGAAGCCTCCGACAAGGTTGCGGGATCGCTCACAATGCGCGAACGGCTTCCAGCACTTCGTCAGCGTGGCCTTTGACCTTCACCTTCGGCCAAACCTTGGCAATCTTACCCTTGGCGTCGATGATGAAAGTGGCGCGCACGATACCCATGAACTCCCGCCCATAGAGCTTCTTCAGTTGCCACACACCGTAATCCTCACACAACGTGCCCTCTTCATCGGACACCAGGGCGAAGTTAAGATCATGTTTGGCCTTGAAGTTGTCGTGGCGTTTGACGCTGTCCTTGGACGCGCCGACGACGCTTGCACCTGCCTTCTCGAATTCCTTGATCCGGTCTCGGAAATCCTGTGCTTCGGTGGTGCAGCCGGGCGTCATGTCCTTGGGGTAGAAGTACAGCACGACGGTTTTGCCCTCGAGCTCTTTCAAGGACAGCTCGCCGCCGCCGTCGGTGGGCAGGGAAAAATTCGGGGCCTTGTCGCCGGCGTCCAATGTCATGGGGTGCTCCTGATGATGGTGAGATAATACAGGTTCATAAAATCGTTCCTGTTGGCGGGTGAATCAAGGCGTTATGATCGCATCGGAACAGGAAGGGCATAAGTTGGCGACTTTCGTATTGGTACATGGCGCTTATCATGGCGCGTGGTGTTGGGAGCGCCTTCGCCGCCGGCTGGAGTTGGCCGGTCACCGGGTGTTTGCCGACGACCTGCCGGGCCACGGTGATGCCTACGACCCACACAACATGACTCTCGCCAATTACGCCAACGCCACAGCCACGTTGGTCATGGGGCTTGGCGGTGATGTACACTTGGTCGGCCATTCCATGGCCGGCGCCGTCATTGCTGAAGTGGCGGAGCGTATCCCCGACGCCCTAACGTCGCTGGCGTTCCTCACGGCGTATCTGCCTGAAAACGGCCAATCGATTGCCGATCTGGCCCGCCACGATGAGCAAGTCCGCATTGCCGCCCAGCGCGTCGACGTCGATGGCGTGCCTTGTCTTGAATTGAGCGACGAAGTGTTGCAACAGCATTTCTACCCCGACGCCAACGCGGACCAACTCGATTGGGTGCGTGGGAAATTGCATCCGCAGGCGATCGCGCCGTTTACAGTAGCCGTTCAGCTTACGCCGGAGAATTTCGGCCGTGTGCCGCGGGCTTATATTCATTGCGAAAAAGATAAAGCCATCGGGTTGTTCTTGCAGCGCCGCATGGAAGCCGTGCAGCCTTGCGACCCGGTGTTGCGGTTGCCGGGTGGGCATTCACCTTTTGTTACGGATGTGGACGCGCTGGCTTCGGTGCTGCATGAACTGGCTGAATAACCCGCTATTCATCCTTGGCGTTGTCATTGCCCCGGTCGCTGGATGCGCCGCCGCCATCGTCGCCGCCGTATCCGCCTTCGTAAAAGGTGGGTTTAAGGGCGTAGAGGATGTTTCGCATGGCCGCCTGTCCGGCGTCGCCACCGACAGCGTTGATTGCAGCGCGAACCGAGCGTTCCTCCGCAATGGAAATCTCAACCCCGCGTAGCGGCTGGTTGTTGGCCGCCATTAGATCGGCCGGAGCAAACTTGCGCCCCGTCGCCCATTCGGCTGTCTGCACCAGCCAAGCCTGGGTCAATTCGGCTTTCGTTAACCAGCCGTCGTTGTCGAAATCGTAGCTCCGCAGCCATTGTTCTGTGTTCAGGAACGATGCTTTCGAGATGGACGAAAATGCCAACGGCAGTCCTTTCGCCCACCATTGCGGCTTCGGCAACGTCACCACGTCCGTATAGGGTTTGATGGTTCCGCCGTCATTGATGCGCAGGCTTGAGAGCGCAATTTCGCCTGCGCGAAGAGGCGAAGAAAGAGCCACCATGAGCGCCGTTGCAATCCAAAGAAATCGACTGATCATAGCAAAAACCTCAGTTTTTTCAGGCATCTATTATACTACGATTGGTCGGCTTTTTCTAACGGAACCGGTGTTGGAAGATGTTGAAAGGTCAGCTTATCCCCCTAATCCTTTTTTCAATCCTGGCCAGTTGGTGTCCGCTTGCTTGATCAATTTCGGCACGCCGCCAGCGAGCCATTGTTGCTGCACGGATTTGGAATAATTGAGGTAGAGCTTTCCGTCGACGATCTTCCAGGCTTCCGGGTCGATGGAGGCGGTGTAACCTTGGCTCACGGCCCAGGCACAATAGCCGCCGTATTGCGGCGCATATTTGGCTGGGTTTGCCGCGAAGCTGTCGCGGTTGGCGGCGGTGGCGAATTGCCACTTGGCGCCCATCCATTGATGTGTGAATTCGGATTTACCTTCGACGGGTTTTGATTGGGTGAAATAAGCAATCGGGTCATAGCCGCGGATGGCTTTGCCCCATGAGCTAAAGACCACGCCATCGGCAAGGGCCGGCGCAGAGATACTTGCAGAGGCGCTAACGACTGCGAGGCCGGCGACGAAGCGGATGGCGGTGCGTCGGGAGATGGAATGCATGGTGTGCTCCTTGATGAATTCGTTGTCAGAAAAATGCTCAAGTTCGCCCGAAAATGCGAGGCTTTGAGCCATCAAACCGGTGCACAAATTCGTGAGGGCTTCAAATTAAAGGTGCTGGAATATCGTCTTCATGCTCAGCGCGCGGCGGCAGCGCGCCTGCGGGTTCCTCAATGAGCTCTTGGAATAGACCGTAGATTTCAGCGGCTTGCAGGTGCATGGCGGCTTCAAGTTCAGCGAAGTCCGCCGCGCCGCCGATGCGCGCCAGGCGATTGTTCAATGTTTTTGGAAATTCCGCCACGCGCTCAGTGGTGATGTCATCGTCGACCGTCAAGCTGAGCATGCCTTGCAGGGCGTGCCACAACTTAAGCGCTGCTGTCAGCCGGGCCGCGATGCCGGCGTCCAATACATCGGCATCGGCAAGGCGCGAAAGGCTGTTTAGGGTATTGGGGCCAATGACTTCGGGGTGCTCGGCGGCATGTTTTAGTGTCAGGTATTGGACGATGAATTCAATATCCACCATGCCGCCGCGAAGCTGTTTGAGAGACCAAAGGCAGCTTGCTGGCTTTTCACGGGCCAGGCGCTGGCGCATGTCGGCAACGTCGCGCAGCAGTTTTTCGGCGTCACGCGGGCGGGTGACAATTGCATTGATCTCGGATTCCACGGCGTGGCGGAACGCGTCCGACGTTGCATGGATGACGCGTGCGCGGGTGAGCGCCATGTGCTCCCAGGTCCAGGCCGATTGCGCATGATAAATCCGGAACGCTTCCGTCGTGGTGGCAACGGGGCCGGCATTGCCCGATGGCCGCAAGCGCATGTCCACTTCATACAAACTGCCTTCGGCGGTCAGGGTGGTGATCGCGTTGATGAGCCGCTGGCCAAGACGTGCGAAATACTGTGTCGGCGGCAGGGGCTTTTTACCATCCGAGTATTCGGCGTCTTCGGGGACATCGTAGATGAAGACCATATCCAGGTCTGAACTTGCGGTCATTTCGCGGCTGCCCAGTTTGCCGAGCGCCACCACCGCCATCTCGCCGCCCGCGATGATGCCGTGATTGTGGGCGAACTCCTGCGCTACGGGCGAGTACAAGCTGGAAACAATGGTTTCAGCGATATGGCTGAGTGCGCGTGATGCATCGGCGGGATCGGCGGAATTTTGCAACCGCTGCACGCCGACTTGAAAACGCCTGTCGTGGGCCCAGCGGCGCGAGGCATCAAGCACGGCTTCGAAGTATTCGGCGCGATCCAGTATGGCGTGGAGTTCCGTCTGTAACTCGGCGATATCGGGCAGAGCGCCGAAAAAATCGCCGGTGAGGACGCTATCCAAAACCGAGGGGTGTGCACTCATGTGGCGTGCCAGCCTCGGGGCAATGCCGATAATTTCGGCGATGAGATCGAGCAGATGCGGCTGTGCCTGGAACATGGAAAACAACTGCACGCCGGCCGGCAAGCCCTTGAGAAACTCGTCGAAACGCAGCAAGGCGGCGTCGGGGTCGGCGGTGGCGGCCATGGCTTCGAGCAGGCGCGGAATCAATTCCGTAAGGATTTCCCGGGCCCGGGTGCTTTGGGTTGCACGGTGACGCCCGTGATGCCAGGCACGGATCAGGCCGTCCACGGTTTCCGGCGCGCGGAACCCCATGGTGCGAATGGTTTCCAGGGTCTCGGGGTCAGGGTCTCCGCCGGTGAAAACCAAGTTGCCGCTTCCTTCGGCGCCCAGAGACGGCGCTTCGGCGAACAATTGTCCGTAGTGGTTTTGAACTCGGTGCAGATGAGCCAATAGATCTTCACTGAAAGCATCCGCCGACGGGTATCCCAGAAACGTCGCCAGTCGCGCATATCCTTCATCGTTGTCGGGTAGGGTCTGGGTCTGTTCATCGTTGATCATTTGCAGCCGGTGTTCGATGCGGCGCAAAAAACCGTATGAATTTGTCAACTCGTCGGCAGTTTGCTCATCGCACTGCCCAAATGCTGTCAGATCGGCCAGTGCCTGGACGGTTACCGGCGAGCGCAGGCTCGGTTCGCGTCCGCCCCATATCAATTGTTGGGTCTGGGCGAAAAACTCGATCTCTCGGATGCCGCCTTGGCCGAGTTTGATGTTGTGGCCTTGGGTGCGGATGTCGGTACCGCCCTTGTGCGCATTGATCTGGCGCTTGATCGAGTGGATGTCCTGGATGGCGGCGAAGTCCAGGCTTTTACGCCAGACAAAGGGCTGCAAAAATTTTAAGAATGCGTTGCCGGCTTCCTTGTCGCCGGCGATGGCACGGGCTTTGATCATGGCTGCGCGTTCCCAATTTTGACCGATGCTCTCGTAGTAGGTTTCGGCGGCGATGACGGAAAGCGCCAACGGTGTGGCGCTGGGGTCGGGGCGTAGCCGCAAGTCGGTTCGGAAGACGTAACCATCGGCAGTGCGCTCGTCCATCAGCTTGACTAGGTTTCGGGTCAGGCGGACGAAATTGTTCTGCAAGCGATCTGGTCGCGAGGTTTCGATTTTATCCGCGTCATAGAGGACGATAAGGTCGATGTCGCTGGAGTAGTTGAGCTCGAACGCACCGAGTTTGCCCATGCCGATAACGATGAAGCCCGAGTCCTTGAGCGGCTCGTCAGGATGGCGCAACTCAAACGCGCCTTGTCCCGCGGCTTGCCGCAGTAAGTGCGCGACTGCTAAATCCAGCGCCGCGCCGGCGAATTGCGACAAGGTGCCGGTAATTTTTTCCAGTGGCCACAAGCCGGCAATATCAGCCAGCGCGATGGTTATCGCGGCACGCCGCTTGGCGACCCGGAGGATTCGAGCTATGTCATTGTCATTAAGGGATTCTTTGCTCTTGTCCGATATGTTGGACAGGACCTGCGAAAAGGCCTTGTCGGGACCGGCACACAACAACTCGCAGACAAAACCTGGATCGCGAATTACCGCTTGGCTCAAAAAAGGACTATTGCCGAAAATGCAATCGAGAACGGAACTGGCGGCGGGATCGTCGAGGACGTGCCGGGCAACATCGCTCTCGGCGGAAGCCAGCCAATCGTCGCGCAAATCGCCGACCGCATCGGTGTCGAACGGCGCGGGGATCGATTGCATAGTGTCTGTGAAATGAAAATGAGGCATAATGAGGTGTTACCAACGGCGGCAGACTGCGGGATCGATCCGGATCGGTCAAGGCCAGTTCGGTTGGAATTCTATGGGATGTTGAGGTAGCGGCATGGTGCGGCGCACCGCTAAGGTTTTGGTTCATCTTTTGGGGGGGCTTGGCGCCGGGTTCGCCATCGTCGTCAGCTTGCTTGCTTGGCAGTTGTCGAAGGGCCCGGTCTCGCTCGGCTTCTTGACGGAATACCTGGAAAACGCCGTCAATGCCGGCCATACCGATTTCAACCTGAAACTGGGCGACACAATCTTGACTTGGGCAGGCTGGCAACGCGCGCTCGATATCCGTGTGTTGGAGGTCAAGATGGTGGCGTCAGATGGCACCACGATCGGCAGCGTGCCCGAGGTATCGTTTTCCCTCAGCGGTGATGCGCTTTTGCGCGGCAAAATCGCGCCCCGCAGTATTGAATTTTACGGCCCCAGACTGGCAGTGCGTCGCGAACGTGATGGCGCCATCGATGTCGGTTTTGGCAGCGCGCTCGGCGGAGATGGCGCAGTGGGTAGCTCAAAGACCGTGGCGCGTAATTTCATGGACCAGTTGTTGGCGACGCCTTCGATCGAGCGCCCCATGAGCCATCTCACGCGGATCGCGATTATCGGCGGTGCCGTGACCATCACCGATCAGGTATTGAAAAAGAACTGGAATCTACCGGTCGCCGATATCCGCCTTGAGCGCATGATTGACCGCCTGCGCGGCGAGATTAATTTGGTGCTCGACGAAGGGGGGCGGACGACGGAATTGGTCGGAGGTGGCTCGTATATGTTCGACCAGCGCCGCATCAATTTGGATTTCAACTTCACTGACGTGGCGCCGATCGTGTTTGCCAATGTGGCGGCGGATCTGGCGCCGTTGAAAGCCTTGGATATGCCACTGTCGGGCAATGTCGGGGTTTCATTTCTGCTCTCTGGCTCGCTGGACAAGGTAACGGTCTCTATTCGCGGCAAGGACGGGCGTCTGGCGCTGCCAAAACCCGTTGAACAAGTTTTACACGTCGCTGCGGCCGAGCTCTCGGCCGTGTTCTCTGCCGATAGCGGTATCGAGATTCAGAAATTTGATCTGCAATTTGCCGATGGTCAAAAAGTACGGCTGCCGAAACCCGTCGATCATGCCGAGCCGCTCAAGCACCTCAGTTTCAGTGGCAAGCTTTCGCCCGATCGAAAGACGTTGTCCGTTGACAAGCTGATCGCTGATTTGAACGGCCCGATATTGAGTTTGTCCGCAACAGTACAAGGCTCGCTCGCGGACAATCAGGGCTTGCGGGTGAGTGCAAAGGGCGGCATCGATAAAATGTCGATGGAAGTCCTGCCGATCTATTGGCCGAAAAGTGTTAGCCCGGACCCGAGGCGATGGGTGACGACCCATATTCGATCCGGAACGGCAGAGAACGCGACGTTTCAAGGTGAGATGAAATTCTCCAAGGATAGCGGCTTCGAAGTGATCTCGCTCGATGGCGGCATGAAGGCCACCGGCGCCACGGTCGATTACTTACCGCCGATGCCGCCGGTGACCGGTATAAACGGCCACATTCGTTTTGATGAAAAAACCATGACCATAACCGGGGAAAGCGGTCGTTCCGAGGGCTTGACCTTATCGAGCGGTCGGGTTGTTCTCACCGGTCTTGATCAGGTTGACCAGTTCGCCGACATCGACTTGAAAATCAAAGGTAATTTACCCGATAAGTTGGCTTATATCGACAACAAGCCATTTCAGTTTGCATCGGCGCTCGACCTCAATCTGGATAAAGCCCGTGGCGATGCGAATACTCGGCTGAAGTTGTTTTTCATCATTGAGAACGACCTCGATATAGATCAGGTCAAGGTATGGGCGCGCTCGCGCCTGAAAGACGTTCGGTTGGCGAACGTTTTTATGGGGCGCGGGATCGCCGCGGGCGCGCTTGACGTGCGGGTCGATGGACGTGGCATGGACGTTAGCGGCGATGTCCGGATTGCGGATATTCCGGCAAAGCTGAAGTGGCGTGAAAATTTTTCTGAGAAGCCCGAGTTTCGCAGTCGCTACAACATCGTAGCAACCATTGATGATGTGCGTCACGTCCGCGACATCGGCCTGGATATGGAGCCGTTTTCCGGCGACTTCATTCAAGGTGGGGTGAAATCCGATATTACATTTACGGTGTTTGACGGCGCGGATCGCAGGCTTGCGGTGAGCGCCGATATCACAAACGCCGCATTGACCGCGCCGGCTTTCGGATGGTCGAAACCTCTGGGCACTCCGGGTGAGGTCAACGTCGTTGTCGATCTCGAGAATACCCTCGTGGTCGATATCCCGAAATTCAGCCTAAACGCGGAGGATCTGCAAATCCACGGCGCGGCCAAATATGCGTTGGATGGAACAGGTTTGGAGCGTGTGGAGTTCAATCGCGTAGCCTACGGTCGGACGGAAATGAAAGGCGCCTTGATCCCGAAAAGCGATGGCGGCTGGGAGGCGGGTTTTCATGGTCCGGGTTTCGATTTATCGCCGATCTGGAAACAAATCGCCGCGCCGGATACTGCCGGAGAAACAGATCATCCGTTGTTGGAAGGCTTGACCCTAGCGGTGGAATTCGACCGCGTGCGGCTGGACAACAAGCAAGAGCTTCTTGATGTGTCCGGCACTTTCGCGCGGGTCGATGGGGTGTGGCAAACCGTGATTATGAACAGCCGGGTCGGCAACGACGCGGTGTTTGATCTCTCAATCAGGCCGCGCGCCGACGGCAACCGTGATTTCGCCATGCACGCTGATAACGCGGGTCAAGTTTTGAAGGCGCTCGAACTCTATCCCAATATGGTGGGTGGTAGTCTGCGGGTGTCAGGTATTTATGACGATGCCGCGCCGGCTCAACCGCTCAACGGCACGATATCGGTTAGCGATTACCGGATCATCAATGCACCGGCACTGGCCCATGTGATCAGTATCATGTCATTGAGCGGCATCCTCGAAGCGCTGGAGGGGGAAGGGCTTGCTTTCAAAAGCTTGGAAATTCCGTTCGAACTCTCGCAAGGAACTTTTCATCTGAAAGAAGCCAAGGCGACCGGCACGTCGCTCGGGTTTACGGCCACTGGCAAAGTATTTCGCCACGCAGATATCGTCGATCTGCAAGGCACCGTGATACCGGCCTACGCAATTAATTCCGCACTGGGGCATATTCCGGTGCTGGGTGACTTGTTTACAGGTGGCGAGAAGGGTGGCGGCGTATTTGCCGCGACTTACACAATGACGGGCCCCATGGAAGAGCCCGTGGTGTCGGTCAATCCATTGTCGGCTTTGGCGCCCGGCTTCTTGAGGAATGTATTCGGTATATTCACCAAGAAGGAATCTGATGAGCCCGTTGAGACCGACGTTCCGCAGACATCTAGTCCGCAATAACGCTGGCGCCGTGCACCGTGGATGATACGGCAGCCTACGTTGAAAGCACCATCCGCTCGAGCCGATGGCATATGGATGCTCTACGTGCCGTGCGTGACCTCTCCCTTTCTGATTGGGCCATTGGCGCGGGCTTTGTTCGAAGCGCTGTTTGGGACAGATTGCATGGCTACGAATCGTCTAGCCCGATCACCGATATCGACGTGGTCTATTTTGATCGTGATGATATCAGCTGCGAGACCGAAAATCGGATTTCCCAACAATTGACCCGGGCGCTATCGAACTATCCGTGGTCGGTTCGAAATCAGGCCCGCATGCATGTCCGGAACAATGATCGACCGTACAACTCGACCCTGGACGCCATATCGTTTTGGCTCGAAACGGCGACTTGCATCGCCTTGCGATTGGAAACCGACGATACGTTCTCTATCCTTGCGCCGCACGGCCTTCAGGACCTTGTCGATATGCGTGTCGTGCCGACGCCAAGTGGCGGCAACAAAATTGAACAATACCAAGCGCGGATACGCGCGAAAGACTGGCGCCGGAAATGGCCACGCCTGAAATTTATGCACCTGGATTGATCAAGCGCCTTGCTCTGATCTAGCGGCATTCTTGGTCACCGTTGTTGAGGGGAATATACTCAAGCTGGTGGGAGGGCCTCGGTCGGCACAGTGGAAGGGTGAGAAAAGGGAATGCTGAGCTTCAATGGACTGTTCCGGGCCGCGAGAATGGTGGTGGATTTAGGCTCGCGGGCGCTTTTCACCGGCTAGATGATGAGACACTGGCCTGATGGGTTTCTGACTGGTGGCATAATGTTGGGGTGTTTGGCGCTGACCACGCGGGCGTTCGGAAAACCGACGCGAAGGTTTTTGGACTTGGTACCCCCAATTGAAAAACTACGAGAACACCAATTGCTCGCCGTCATCGCCACCGATATCGGGTAACAAGAATGCTCGGACAAGGGTGGTGAGTAGGGTGACGATGAAAATGCTGAAGCCGCGCGGATTGGTTATAAAGGCGGCGTTGCGCTCCAGCAAAGTGGTCATTCGTGCAGCCTACACCGCATGCACCAAAACGTGGCGCTTTTTCCCCGCGGAAAGCTTGATGATGCCGTCGTCGTTGCAGGCTTCGGTCGTTACAACCAAGGTTTGTTCAGAAATGACGGCGTCATTCAACCGCGCACCGCCGCCGCGGATCAAGCGCCGCGCTTCACCGTTGGAATTGCTGAGACCGGCGCGGCAGAACAATTCGATCACCGTGATGCCCGATTGCAGATCGGCTTTCGCAACATCGATGGTCGGCAAGCCTTGGGCTATGGCGCCTTGCTCGAAGGCTTGTTCCGCTGTGGCTCGGGCTGCTCGGGCGGCGTCGGCATCGTGGCAAAGTTTGGTCGCTTCGTCGGCGAGGGTTTTCTTGGCATCGTTAAGATCGGCGCCTTCCAGGGCTTCGAGACGCTCGATCTCGGCAATGGGCAGTTCGGTGAACAGGCGTAGGAATTTCCCGACGTCCGCATCTTCCGTATTGCGCCAGTATTGCCAGTAGTCGTAGGGCGACAACATATCGGCGTTGAGCCAAACCGCGCCGTCGGCGGTCTTTCCCATCTTTGCGCCCGATGCTGTCGTCAGTAGCGGTGTCGTCAAGCCGATCAGGTGCGCTTCATCGACACGCCGGCCCAATTCGACGCCGTTAACGATATTGCCCCATTGATCCGAGCCGCCCATTTGCAGCGAACAGCCGTTTCGACGCGACAGTTCGAGGAAGTCATAGGCCTGGAGGATCATGTAATTGAACTCGAGGAACGTCAGATGGTGCTCGCGCTCGAGGCGCAGTTTGACCGAATCAAAACCGAGCATGCGGTTGATGGAAAAATGCCGACCGTAGTCACGCAGGAACGGGATGTACTCGAGTTCGTCGAGCCAGTCGGCATTGTTGACCATCACGGCATCCGTCGGGCCGTCGCCGAACGTCAGGTATTTGGCAAACACTTGCTTGATGCCGTCCATGTTGGCGGCGATGCGTGCCTCGTCCAAAAGTTGGCGCGATTCATCCTTGCCGGACGGATCGCCAACTTTGGTGGTGCCGCCACCCATGAGAACGATGGGTTTATGACCGGTCTGCTGAAACAAACGTAGCAGCATGATCGGCACCAGGCTGCCGGCGTGCAGGCTCGGCGCCGTGCAATCAAAACCGATGTAGGCGGTGATCGGGCCTTTTTCGGCTTTCGCGTCCAGGGCATCTAAGTCGGTGCACTGGTGCATATAGCCGCGCTCGACGACGCTGTTGATGAAATCCGATTTGTACTGGCTCATGCCGATGTCCACCCTTGGGCTCGCCCTTCGTTCCGCGCTTCGGTTGCGGAACAAGGGTTTATGCCATAGACCGGTGAAGTGCAATGCCCCGATAAGGAACGCTTATGCCCCACGGAACGACGGAAATGCGGCGGCTTCGCGCCATCGGCTTAATGAGCGGGACGTCGATGGATGGTGTCGACGCAGCACTGTTGGAAACAGATGGCGATACGATCTTTGCCTTCGGTCCCGTAGCCTCGCTTTCCTACGACGAAGACTTCCGAAACCGACTGCGCACCATCGTCGGTCATCCCCCCGATGATAGTGCTGAGACAGCCTCGATTATCCGTCAGTTGACCGAAATTCATGCCGATGTGGTCCGGATGCTTCTAGAGAATGCTGGCATGGCGGCGACGGATATCAATCTCCTGGGGTTTCATGGCCAAACCGTGTTTCATGCTCCGCACGACGGCGTCACCTATCAAGTGGGAGACGCGGCATTGCTGGCGGAACTCACAGGTATCGACACCATCGCGGATTTCCGCAGCCGGGATATGGCCGCCGGCGGCGAGGGCGCGCCGTTTGCGCCGGTCTATCACGTAGCGCTGAGCCGGCCGTTGGAACGGCCTTTGGCGGTGCTCAATATCGGCGGTGTCGCCAACGTGACCTGGATCAGCCCCGATGGCGGCGCGTTGGCTTTCGATACCGGCCCGGGCAATGCACTTGTCGACGATTGGGTAAAAAGTCGCACAGGTGCAACTCGTGACCAGGATGGAAAACTGGCACGTCGCGGCGATGTCGCGGATGCGTTGTTGGAGCCATTGATGGAAAATCCGTATTTCGCGAAGCCGGTGCCAAAGTCACTCGACCGGGACGCTTTCGATGATGCCTTATCGAAATTACAAGAACTCTCCGACGCAGATGGCGCCGCTACGCTGACGGCATTTACCGCCCGCACGATTGCCAAAGCGACGGATCATTTTCCGGCACCCCCGTTGCGGTGGCTGGTGACTGGCGGTGGGCGTCACAACCCGGCTCTGATGGCCGCGCTGCGGCGGGAATTGGCCCTGCCTGTCGAGCCGGTTGAGGCGGTCGGTTGGGACGGTGATGCCCTAGAGGCGCAGGCATTTGCGTTCTTGGCGGCGCGATCGCTATTCGCGATGCCGCTAAGCTTTCCGCAAACGACAGGGGTCTCCAAGCCGGTGAGTGGTGGCCGGCTTTTCGAAGCCCCTTAGTCGGCGTCTTTTGCGATGGCTTTGTCCAGGTAATCGTCAACCATGGCCATCAAATCGATGCAGTGATCTTGCAGAAAATGATCGCCGCCTTTGAGCACCCGATAGTCGATCTCGATGTTTTTCTGCTTTTTCAATTTTTGCACCAACTTGTCGACGCTGACGATGGGAACGATGTCGTCCTTGTCGCCATGCACCATCAAGCCAGACGCCGGGCATGGCGCCAGGAATGAAAAGTCGTGAATGTTGGCAGGCGGCGCGACGGATATGAAACCCGAAATCTCCGGGCGGCGCATCATCAGTTGCATGGCCACCCAGGCACCGAAGGAAAAACCGCCGATCCAGCAGCTTTTGGCGTTCGGGTTGTGGCCTTGCATCCAGTCGAGCGCCGTGGCCGCATCGCTGAGTTCGCCTTGGCCGCTATCGAAGACGCCCTGAGAGCGCCCGACACCACGGAAATTGAACCTAAGCGCGGAAAAACCACGTTTTACGAAACTCTGGTACAACGCATAAACAACCTTGTTGCTCATGGTGCCGCCATGCTGCGGATGCGGGTGCAGCAGCAGCGCCACCGGCGCATTGGCGATTTTCGAGTGATGATAACGGCCTTCGAGGCGGCCTTCGGGTCCGTTGAAGATGACTTCCGGCATGAGTTGGATTAATCCCCAAAAAATTTGCGAGCAATTTCAGTTACTTTTGCCGCAAGGTCAATATCAGCGTTGATTTTCTTATGTTTAACAGGCGAATGTCCGGTCAATATACTTGATCATTTTTGTCGGGCATCCTATATAACGGTCAGAACGTTCAGCGCCGATTGCGGTCGGTTTTGGTAACATAAGCGGTGGCCTGCTCGACAGGGCCGGCGCCAAAATATCTGAGACACCATGCTTTTCAAGGAACTTCGCGAAGATATTGCTGCTTATATGGAACGCGACCCCGCTGCGAAGGGGCCGGCGGAGATCATTCTTTGCTATCCGGGCTTCCATGCGTTGCTGTTTCACAAGATGTCGCGCTGGCTCTGGACGCACAATTTTCACCTTGCCGGTCGGTTTTTGTCGCACGTGGCAAAAGTCCTTACAGGCGTTGAAATTCACCCCGGCGCGGAGATCGGTCGGCGATTCGTCATTGATCATGGCACCGGCGTTGTCATCGGCGAAACGGCGGTCATTGGCGATGACGTGACGCTCTATCATGACGTAACGCTGGGCGGTGTGGCACCAAGCGTCGATTCAGCCGCGCAGGTCGGGCAAAAACGCCATCCCACGTTGGAAGACGGGGTTATCGTCGGTTCTGGCGCACAAATTCTTGGTCCCATCAATGTCGGTGGGCACGCCCGTGTCGGCGCCAACTCGGTCGTCACCAAAGATGTGCCATCGTCAGTGACGGCAGTCGGTGTGCCGGCGAAGGCCGTGATGCCGCGCGACCGCGAAAAGGCGAGAGAGTTTCAGGCCTACGGCACGCCGTCTGACGGCTGCCCCGACCCCGTATTGCAGACAATCGAGGCGCTGCGCCAGCAAGTTACGGCTCTTGGGATGCGCGTTGAAGAACTTGAAGCCGAGGTTGAGCAGACCGACCGGCAACCGAAATCAAACGCCCCGCGCAAAAAGGTGGGGTAGGCCACATCACTTCTGCTGGACCGGTGAAAGCCATTCACCGCGCGAATCGGTAGGGGATAAAATAGGAGACAAGCTTTGAAACTCAGTACTAAAGGCCGTTATGCGGTCATGGCCATGGTCGATCTGGCCAAGCAATCCAACGGCGGCCCGGTTGCACTGGCTGACGTGGCGGAGCGTCAGGAGATTTCGCTTTCTTATCTAGAGCAACTGTTCGGCAAACTCCGGCGTGGCGGTTTGGTGAAAAGCGTGCGTGGCCCGGGGGGCGGGTATCTGTTGTCGCGTACGGCTGCTGATACGCGGATCTGCGACATTATTTTGGCCGTAGATGAACCCATCCAGACAACGCGATGCAGCCCAGGTTCGCCCACGGGATGTAAGTCCAACCAGAGCCGCTGTTTGACCCACGATTTGTGGGAAGAGTTGGGACACCACATCTATCTGTATCTGAGTTCCGTGTCGCTGGAGGACGTCGTTGATAAACGCGTGCTTGGCCGCAGCGGTCAACTGTACAGGCCAGATGCCGCTGCAGCAGCTGCAGCAGCGGGTGTCGCCGGTTTCGCTGCCGAATAATCGTTCTAAGCGCGTATCCGAAAGCATTTCGCATGGCCATGCAAACCAGCGTCTATCTCGATTACAACGCGACCGCGCCCGCGCGGCCCGGCGTTATTGATGCCATCTCGGAGACCTTGCGCTTGGGCGCCATCAATCCGTCATCGGTGCACGGGCCCGGGCGCGAGGCGCGTAAACGGGTTGAGCGTGCTCGCGAGCAGGTCGCAGCCATGGTCGGCGCCGAAGCCGATCAGGTGGTTTTCACCGGCAGCGGCACCGAGGCCAACAACCTTGTCATCACCGGGAGCGGACACTCGCGCATGCTGGTTTCTGCGGTTGAACATGCAGCGGTGCTGCGAACCGCGCTGACCAAGGCTGCCGACTGCGACGTGATCCCGGTCTTGAGCGATGGCGTTGTCGATTTGGCCGCGCTGGAGACCATGTTGGCCGACGACGATACACCGACCTTGGTTTCGGTGATGGCGGCGAACAATGAAACCGGTGTTTTGCAGCCGATCGCGGACGTTGTGCGGATTGCCCGAGCGCATGGCGCGAAGGTGCATACGGATGCGGTGCAGGCGGCGGGCAAGATCGAGATCGACTTCGCGGCATGGGATGTAGATTTCATGACGCTGTCTGCGCACAAAATCGGCGGACCGCAAGGCGTTGGCGCGGTGATTTGCCGGTCGCGGGAATTGCTGCGTCCGATGGTTCTGGGCGGTGGCCAGGAAAACGGTTTGCGCGCCGGAACGGAAAACGTCGCGGGTATCGTCGGGTTCGGCGTTGCGGCGGAAATGGCAGCCGCCGAACAAGCCGATGAGGCGTTACGGTTGGCAGCATTGCGCGATGGCATGGAGACGGCCCTCAAGGCCGAAGCGCCGCACTTGAAGGTTGTTTCCGACGGCGCGCCGCGGCTGCCCAACACCAGTTGCCTGACCATGCCGGGTGTACGCAATGACACGCAGGTGATGGCTTTTGATTTGGCCGGGATTGCAGTGAGTGCGGGCTCGGCGTGCTCTGCGGGTAAGGTGGAGCCGAGCCACGTTTTGGACGCCATGGGCATTGCCGATGACGAGGCGGTAACAGCGGTGCGCATAAGCCTTGGCGAAGGTAGCACGGATACCCATATCAACAGCTTCGTGCGGGCCTGGCTTGAGCTATGGAACCGCAAGGGCAACAGCCGCACAGTGGCGGCGTAGACGGCATAACTAATGATCGACATGCAAGGACAACAATAAAATGGCGGCAGCACCCGATACAGCGGCGCAAGTGCGCGAGATGACGGAAGAGAAGTATAAGTACGGCTTCGTTACCGACGTCGAGACCGAAAGCGCGCCCAAAGGCCTGAACGAGGACATCATTCGGTTTATCTCGGCCAAGAAGAACGAGCCCGACTGGATGCTGGATGCGCGGCTGAAGGCCTATCGTCATTGGCTGAACATGCCCGAGCCCATGTGGCAGAAGCCGGATTTCCCGGCCATTGATTATCAGGATTCGTATTATTACTCGGCACCCAAATCGGCCGCTGACAAGCCCCAGAGCCTTGACGAGGTCGATCCCGAACTGCTGGAAACCTACAAGAAACTCGGCATCCCCCTGCACGAACAGGAAGTATTGGCCGGAGTTGCAGTAGATGCGGTGTTCGATTCGGTGTCCGTCGCGACCACCTTCAAGCACAAGCTGGAGGAAGTCGGCGTGATTTTCTGTCCGATCTCCGAGGCTATCCAACGTTGTCCCGAACTGGTGCAGAAGTATTTGGGCAGCGTTGTACCGTACACCGACAATAAACACGCTTGCCTGAACGCCGCCGTGTTCACGGATGGCTCATTCGTTTATGTGCCGAAGGGCGTCAAATGCCCAATGGAGCTATCGACCTATTTCCGCATCAATGCCCAGAACACCGGCCAATTTGAGCGCACGCTGATTATCGCGGACGAAGGCTCCTACGTGAGTTACCTGGAAGGCTGCACGGCACCCATGCGCGACGAGCACCAACTGCATGCGGCGGTTGTTGAGCTGATCACCATGGACGACGCCGAGATCAAATACTCCACCGTGCAGAACTGGTATCCCGGCGACGAGAATGGCAAGGGCGGTATCTACAACTTCGTCACCAAACGCGGGGCGTGTAAGGGCCGCAACTCGAAGATTTCATGGACCCAGGTGGAGACCGGTTCAGCCATTACCTGGAAGTACCCAAGCTGCATCCTGCAGGGCGACAACTCGGTCGGTGAGTTCTTCTCCATCGCTATCACCAACAACGCCCAGCAGGCGGATACAGGCACCAAGATGATTCATCTGGGCAAGAACACATCGTCGAAGATCATCTCCAAAGGGATCTCCGCCGGTCGTTCGGACCAGACATATCGCGGCTTGGTTCGGATGGGGCCGAAGGCCAAGGACGCGCGAAACTATACCCAGTGTGACTCGCTTCTGATCGGCGATCAGTGCGGCGCGCACACGGTGCCTTATATCGAGACCAAAAATAAAAATGCCGTCGTCGAACACGAGGCGACGACGTCGAAGATTAGCGAAGATCAACTGTTTTACCTGCGCCAGCGCGGCATCGATGAAGAAGCCGCCGTGGCGTTGGTGGTCAATGGGTTCTGCCGTGAAGTGTTACAGCAGCTCCCTATGGAATTCGCCGTCGAGGCGCAGAAGCTCGTCGGTATCTCTCTGGAAGGCAGCGTCGGCTGAACAACAAAGACAATAAGGGTCATTTTGAAATGTTAGAAATCAAGAACCTCCACGTCAGTGTCGATGGCACGGATATCCTCAAGGGCATCGATCTCAATATCGATGCCGGCGAAACGCACGCGATCATGGGCCCCAACGGGTCTGGCAAAAGCACGCTCAGTTACACGCTGGCCGGCCGTGACGGTTACGAGGTCACCAAGGGCGAGATCATTTACAAGGGCCAGGACCTGACCGAGATGTCGCCGGAAGACCGGGCCGGGGCCGGCGTGTTTTTGGCGTTCCAGTATCCGGTGGAAATTCCGGGTGTGCCGAACACGACCTTCTTGAAAGAGGCACTCAATGCCGTGCGTCGCTATCGGGGTGAGGAAGAATTGGACGCCATGGCTTTCGTCAAGCTGGTGCGTCAGAAAACCAAGGAGCTCGGTATTTCGGACGATATGCTGAAGCGCGCCGTCAACGTGGGCTTTTCGGGTGGTGAGAAAAAGCGCAACGAAATACTACAGATGGCAATCCTCAACCCGGCATTGGCTGTGTTGGATGAAACCGACAGCGGCCTCGATATCGATGCGTTGAAAGTGGTGTCCGACGGCGTCAATGCCTTGCGCTCGCCCGAACGTGCGACCTTGATGATTACCCACTACCAACGGCTTTTGGAACACATTGTGCCCGACTATGTGCATGTACTCGCGCATGGGCGCATCCAGCGCTCCGGCGGCAAGGAACTGGCGCTGGAGTTGGAAGAAAAAGGTTATGCCGAATTTGCTGAGGCTGCCGAATGATGCGCCAGCCAAACACAGCTGTGGATGGGTTCTTGGCTGATTTCGAGACCGAGTTCCCAGGCTTGCCGGGTCATGGTTTGACGTGGCTGGATTCGCTGCGCCGTAGCGGCATTGAGCAGTTCCGCGATCTCGGGCTACCGACGGCCAAGGTGGAAGAGTGGAAATACACTCGCTTGCGCCCGCTCGACGATACGCATTTCCGCCCCGTTAACGAAGTTGATGGCGCCGCGAATGTGGATCAGATTCCGACGTTGTTTGCTGGTGATGAGACAGTACCGCGTATCGTGTTCGTCAATGGTTGCCTGCGCCCCGATTTGTCGCGGCTCGACAATTTGGTCGACGGCATGACGGTTGAATCCCTGAGCGATGCCATGGCCCGCGATCCCGATTGGGTCGGAGCCTATATGGGGCGCATCGGGAGGTTGGACGCGAAGCCGCTGTTGGCGCTGAATACCGCGATGATGAACTCAGGCGTGGTCATCCGTGTGCGAAAGAACGTTCAGGCCACACGTCCGGTAGAGGTTGTGTTCGTCGCCGGCCTGACGGACGGCGCGGTGGCCTATCACCCGCGCAACCTGATCGTCATGGAAGAAGGCAGCGACGCGACTCTCGTCAAACACCATGCTGGGCTTGGGGTCGGGCCCTATTTCGCCAATTCCGTTACCGAGATCGATGTCGGCGATAACGCGCGGTTGCGTGACTACCGCATCCAAACGGAAAACATGGAAGCCACGCATCTGGGATCCATGCATGCGCGGGTCGGACGCGACGCCATCTACGAGACCTTCTGCATGTCGGCCGGCGGACGGTTGTCGCGCACCGAAGCTTTTGTGCGCCTTGAAGGATCGGGCGCGCATTGCGGACTCAACGGGGCGTATTTGATGAAAGGCCGCGAACACTGCGACAACACCACGCAAATCGAGCACTTGGTGCCGCACACCACGTGCCGCGAAGTGTTCAAGGGCGTGTTGGATGACGAATCACGCGGCGTGTTTCAGGGCAAAATCGTCGTCCATCGCGAAGCGCAGAAAACCGACGGCCACCAGTTGTCGAAAACGCTTTTGTTATCCGACAACGCAGAAATGGACGCTAAGCCCGAGTTGGAAATCTACGCCGATGACGTGAAATGTTCGCATGGTGCGACGACCGGGCAGTTGGATACGACCGCGCTGTTTTATTTACGCTCGCGCGGTATCCCCGATGCCTTGGCGCGCAATTTGTTGGTTCAGTCGTTTGTCGCCGAAGCGGTCGATGAAATCTCCGACCCCGACGTGCGCGCCGCGATGACCGATCTGGTCGTGCACCGGTTGCCGGCGCAGTGTTTCCTCTCTGAGGAATGGACAAAGGGGCAGGCGGCCGAATGAGCAACGTGACACCAATTGCCGGCGCGGCAGCTGGCGACAATTCCACTTCGGCGTTCGATGTCGACAAGGTGCGGGCGGATTTCCCGATCCTGGCGCGCGAAATCTATGGTAAGCCGCTGGTCTATCTCGATAGCGGCGCCAGCGCGCAGAAACCGCGCGTGGTGATCGATGCGGTGCGCGAGGCCTACGAGAGTTATTACTCCAACGTACACCGGGGCGCTCACTACCTGAGCCAACGCTCCACCGATGCCTACGAAGAGGCGCGGAGCACGGTGGCGCGATTTATCAATGCGCCCAGCGACAAGAACATCGTTTTCACGTCCAGCGTCACTGAGAGCATCAACCTTGTGGCCGCGACCTGGGGCCGCAAGTTCATTGAGGCCGGCGACGAAATTGTCGTTACCGAGATGGAGCATCACGCCAACATCGTGCCGTGGCATATGCTGTGCGAAGAAAAAGGCGCGCATTTGAAAGCCGTGCCTATCACTGATAACGGGGATTTTCGTATCGAGGATTTCGAAGCTACCCTGAGCGAAAAAACCAAGTTGGTGGCAATCACCGAGGTCTCGAATGTTTTGGGCACACGGGTGCCGATCAAGCGAGTTGTGGAACTGGCGCATGCGCGTGGTATCCCGGTGCTGGTCGATGGCGCGCAAGGCATTGTCCACCAAGGCGTCGACGTGCAAGACCTGGATTGTGATTTGTACGGTTTTACCGGGCACAAACTGTATGGCCCGAGCGGCATTGGCGTGCTGTACGGAAAATCGGAAATTCTCGAAAGCATGCCGCCCTACCAAGGCGGCGGCGACATGATCGAGCGGGTCAGTTTTAACGGTATCACCTACGCCGCCCCGCCGGAGCGTTTCGAAGCCGGGACGCCGCCGATTGTTCAAGCCATCGGTTTGGGCGTGGCAATCCGCTATGTGGAAAGCCTGGGCATGGACAACATTCATGCGCACGAGCAAGGCTTACTCGCCTATGCCGACCAACGGTTGGGCGAGATCGAAGGGTTCAAGTGCTTCGGGACGGCCGCCGATAAGGCGGCAATCATATCGTTTGGTGTCGATGGACTGCATCCGTTCGACGTTGCGGCCATCCTTGACCGGCAAGGCGTTGCCGTGCGCGTCGGTCAGCACTGCGCTGAGCCATTGATGGACCGATTGGGCGTCGAGGGCATGGTGCGGGCGTCGTTTGGGCTTTATAACCGCCGCGAAGACGTGGACGCTCTGGCGGCGGCCATTGAGAAGGCCAAGGGGATGCTGGCATGAGTGAGCTGCCGCAAATGGAAAGCTACGACGAGTTCGTCGAGGCCTTGGAAATTATCGACGATGAGGACATGCGCTTCGAATACATCATCGATATGGGAAAGCGCGCCGACAAAAGTGGCTTTGCGGAAGAATGGAAATCCGACGCCAATCTCATGCACGGTTGCATGTCGCGAGTGTGGATTGTCGCCCGCGCCGAAAACGGCCGCCATTTCTTCAAGGGGTCGAGTGACGCCATCATCGTTAAGGGGTTGGTCTCGATGATGGTGGAATCGTTCAGCGGCCTCACGGTTGAAGAGCTCGATAGCCTGAATGAAGAACATGTCCGCAAGCTCAACCTCGGCGCACTGACGACGCAGCGCCAAGTCGGCATGCTGGCCATGCTGGAACATATGAAAAAACTAAGCCACGCTGGCGGCAATCTGCCCGCCGGCGCGGCCTAAAACCGGAGAGACACTCATGTACCCCGATACCGGAGCCCCCATGTCATCGGAAGCCTTGGTGGATTTTTCCGCCACTGCCGGCACGCCATTGGAAGACACATCAAAAATCGCCAGTGAAGAAATGGTGATGGATGCAGTTGAAAACTGCCTCAAAGCAATAGAAAATTATAATATCGAAAAATTTGAACTTGGATCAACAGAAAATATAATTTCTTTATTCTTAAATCCTATTGTAAGCAGCGTTCTTATTCTACTTATAATTGGAGGGCTTTACTTTGAGTTGCAAACTCCTGGAATT
>JABIPG010000045.1 GCA_018698795.1 Rhodospirillaceae bacterium | reverse complement strand
GACCACAATATCTCCCGGCGCGATGGGTACGCCGTCGACGATCACAGGCTCGTTAATGGCTTCGATCTTGAGCCGCGTGCGGCCCGTAAGGGGGGTTAAATGCCGGGCGAACACCGGAAACTCGAACTCGACCATTTCCTCGACGTCGCGCACGCCGACATCCGCCAACAGGCCCGCGACGCCTTTCTTCTTGGCGGCAAACGACGCCATCCCGCCCCAGGTGGAGATATTGGCCCCCTCGCCCGCCACCACCACGACATCGCCGGGCCCGGCGGCGTCGATCATGGCACCGACCTTGAAATCGGCCGACGTATAAGTGCCCACAGGGCCGACGCTTTCGCGCACCGTGACCGCCGGCCCGGCAAAGCGCATCCCCGGCGCCACGGCCTTGATGGTCGGCAAGATCATGGTGTCGGCGAGGCCGAAATCATCGAGCGCATTGGCGAAGGTGGCAGTCGCGATGTTGGCGGCGCGCGCGGCTAAGTTTTGCATGTTGGCGGTCATGGGCTTCCCCCAAAGAAACGGTTTCACGAATGCAAACCATGCGGCTCCGCGCCACCGCGTGCAAGAGCCAAAGATGCCCGCAGATTAGGTTTCGTTGTCGTCGAAGGGCTTGTTGTTGGTCCGATCGAAGGTGCCGCTATCGCGTTCTTCCCCCGGTTAGTAGAGCCCGCCCGTACCGGTGATGGCGCCACTCGCCGCAGCACCCGCCCCGCGCCAGCTTTGCCCTTCCAACACCTGACTATCACCCGTCGGCACTGTGCCCGCCTTGAAGGCTTCGAGAATGACATTTCGGCTGCCGGCGACAGCCAACTGACCCGTGCGGCCATCAACACGCACCAAGCGAATGTTAGGCGGGATACGGAACGGGATCGATGGCTTGTCCTTCAGGGCCGCCGCCATAAAATCGCGGAAAATCGGCGCCGCCACGGACGACCCCGTCTCGCGCCGGCCCAATGGGATTGGCGTATCGAACCCGGCGAAAACGCCGACCGCCAAATCCGGCGAAAAGCCCATAAACCAAGTATCTCGTTCTTGGTTCGTGGTGCCGGTTTTACCAGCCAATGGCTTGCCGACCGCGGCGATGCGTCGACCGGTGCCGCGCTTGACCACACCTTCCAGCATGGCAACGGTTTGATATGCGCTGCCGGGGTTGGTCATCTGGTCGCGGGTATCGGGTTGTTCGGGCGGTGGCTGACGGGTCCAGAACTCGGCCCGGCACTTCACACATTGGCGTTGATCGTGGCGGAATACGGTACGGCCGTTGCGATCCTGGATGCGGTCGATGAGGGTCGGCGTAATGCGCTTGCCGCCGTTGACCAGCATCGCGTAGGCCGTGGTCAGGCGCATCAGTGTCGTTTCGCCGGCACCCAACGACATGGCAAGCGTCTCAGGCAAGCGGTCGACGATGCCGAATCGCTTCGCGTAAATCGCCACCTTGTCCATGCCGATCGTCTGGGCCAGCCGCACGGTCATCAGGTTGCGGGACTTCTCAATGCCGAGACGCATGGTGGAAGGCCCATAAAATTTCTTGGTGTAGTTGGCGGGGCGCCATTTCGGTAGGCCCGGACCTTGATCAATCACGAAAGGCGCATCCAAGATCAGTGTCGCCGGGGTGTATCCCTGATCGAGCGCCGCCAAGTAAACAAACGGCTTAAACGCCGAACCGGGTTGGCGGCGCGCCTGGATCGCTCGATTGAACTCGCTCAGTTCCGGTGAATAGCCGCCGGTCATGGCCAGTACGCGCCCGGTGTGCGGATCAAGCGCCACCAGAGCGCCATTGATCCCCGGGATTTGCCTGAGCCCGTAGAAATCCTCGGGCAATGGTTTGTCTTTGTCGCGCTGTTTCGCGCGCGATACGGCGACAACGTCGCCCTGGGCCAAAACGTCGGCTGGTTTTTTGATTTTCGGCCCGCGTTTTTGATCTTCCAGCGCTTCGCGCGCCCAAGTCAGTTCCGCCAAAGGAATGCGGCCTTGCTTGCCGTCCTCAACACCGACATAGGCGAACGCCTTATCGGTACCGAGAACCACCGCCAGCGACCATTCGTGCAATCCCTTCGGTCGCGCTACACGGGCCAGGGCGCGTTGCCAATCGGGCGACGTATCGAGCCGAACTTCCGGGCCAATCCGCATATACGGGCCCCGATACCCGTGCCGACGATCATAGGCCCGAAGGCCGCCGCGCACGGCCTCATCAGCCATGGCCTGCAATTTCGGGTCGATGGTCGTACGTACCGAGAGCCCGCCTTTGTACAATTGCTGCTCGCCGTAACGATTTTCCAATTCACGGCGCACCTCCTCGGCAAAATACGCAGCGGTAACAAGTTCAGTCTCGTTGCGCTTGGCAATCAACAGCGGCGCGTCGTTAGCTGCGGCAGCCTCTTGAGGCGTGATAAATTGCTCCTCCAGCATGCGCCTAACGACCCAATCGCGCCGTCCACGCGCCGCATCGGGGCGGCGGATGGGATTGTAATTGTTCGGCGCTTTCGGCAACGCCGCCAAGAACGCCATCTGCGAAATCGTCAATTCATCAAGCGAGCGGTTGAAATAATTGATTGCCGCGGCTGCAACACCGTAGGATCCAAACCCGAGATAAATCTCGTTCAGATAAAGTTCGAGAATGCGCTCCTTGGGAAAGGCGCGTTCGATACGAAAAGCGAGAATCGCCTCCTTGACCTTGCGCCGCCATGAAACCTCATTGGTCAGTAGGAAATTCTTCGCCACCTGCTGAGTGATGGTCGATGCCCCAACCAATCGCCGCGAAGAGCCCAAGTTCTTTAGGTTGACCAAGACGGCTCGCGCAACACCGGTGAAATCGACGCCGGCATGAGAGTAAAAATTCTGATCCTCGGCAGCCAGAAACGCCTGAATTACCTTCTTCGGCATCGCCCCGATCGGGACAAAGACACGTTTTTCCACCGCGTATTCGGCCAGCAATCGACCGTCACCCGCATGTACGCGAGTCATTACCGGAGGTTCGTAATCCGCCAGTTGACGGTAATCAGGCAAGGCTTGCCCGAATTTGTAAAAAACGAACAGCCCGCCCCCAGCGCCAATCACGGCCAGGATCAGAAGCATGCCCAAAGTTGTCAGAAGTGCGCGGATCATGTTCGCGAGAATACCCAGTCAAATGATGACAACCTTACGGGCAACCTGCCCGCTGACGTTTGTAACACATTAAGAGATGTCAGACGTATGCCTTTAATGGAGAATTATGGCAAACATGTGATCGGCCAACGGGATCGAAATGACTAGCGGTCAGAAGCCTGTTCGATGCGGGCGAAATAGGCATCCACGGCTTCGGCGACGCCAGCTGCCATACGGGCGCGGTAGCGCCGGTCCCTCAGCGCGCGTTCGTCTTGCGGGTTCGACAAGAAGCCGAGCTCCAATAAAACTGACGGCACATCAGGTGCTTTGAGCACTGCAAACCCGGCGAACCGGTGCGTATTGCGCAACACTTTTGTACGCTTTTTCATTTCACCAACCAGCATTTCGGCAAATCGCGCAGATTTATTCATGGATTCACGCTGCGCCAGATCGATAAGGATGTCGGCGACCAAAGCATCTTGATGAGTTAGGTCAATGCCCGCGATGAGATCGGCCTTGTTCTCCTTATCGGCCAATGCGGCCGCTTCTTTATCCGAGGCACGTTCCGACAGAGTATATACGGATGGACCACTGATTTTGCTGTTTTTAATCGAATCGGCATGGATCGAGATAAACAATTTCGCTCCGGCATCGCGAGCCCTGCGGATGCGGTCGCGCAAGCGGATGAAAATATCCCGATCCCGTGTCAACTTCACATTGAACCGCCCCGACTTCTCCAATGCGGCACGAATCGCCCGCGCCATAGCAAGCGTCACATGCTTTTCGTAAACGCCCGAATTACCGATGGTCCCGGGATCAACGCCGCCATGCCCTGGGTCGATCACCACCGTATAGCGCTCAGTTGACGGGCGCAGAGGCGGCTTGCGAGGCGCGCGCTGGAATCTCGCCTGTTTGACAGTTGGCGGCGCCGTTGCCCGCTGTTTCGCCTGCGGTTTGGGCGCTATCCTCTTGCGCGATACCGTCGAAGACGACCCCAACGAGGCAACCGATTGGTTCGTACGCAGCGACGGTGACGCGATTGTGATGTCGCTGCCTTTCATCGTGGTAAGGAATGCTGCCCGGGTGCTTGGCGCCAACTCAAGCACCAACCGGTGCCCATAGGCCCCATTGGGTTCGATCAGCGCCGCATTAGAGAGTGTGGCGGGCTTGTTCAGATCGAGCACCACGCGGGAATTTCCAGGCTTGTAGAGGCCATAGCGCAAACGATCATAAACGCCACTGGCCGCCGGTAGCGGCTTCGGCGGCAAGCGCCAGCCAACCTCCGGTAAATCGATGACCACGCGATACGGATCAGCCAGCGCAAACACACGGGCTGAAAGCCGTTCGGTAAACTCGAAAACGATTCGCGTGACGTTTCCGGCTGAACCGATTCGGATATCCGTAACCACTGTCGCAGCCGCATGTGCGCTCCCAATGCCGCCGCTACCGCCAGCACAGGCCCACACCACGACGAACAACACCATTAGCGATGCTTGTCGAAAATGCCGGAGAAAATCCACAACCCCCCACATTTTGCGTTATCCAACCCTATTCCTTGAATATACAGTGCGATATATCGAAACTTCAATCACCACAACAATCGTATGCGATTTCATTTTTCATATGCCAACAACGATTTTTAGTGACAAGCCCATTGTCGAACCTAATTCCTACCGTTATCTTAACGTATAGCGTTTGGTATGTCGGAAGTTATCGAGATGCCATCGTGACCGCCGGAACACACATCGGCCAACGTGGATATTATCTTCATGTTCGAAGATGCACCACTTGACCAGGAATGTTTCGGTTTTAATTTTCTTTCGAGGATTTTCCTCAGAGGTTAACCCGATGTCTGACAGAGCCGCGTATGCCATGCCTATTTGCTCGCCGATCCCTTCCGGCGTTGTGGGCATGATGACAAGCGCCGTCG
>JABIPG010000174.1 GCA_018698795.1 Rhodospirillaceae bacterium | reverse complement strand
GCGCACCGAGTGACGATTCGAACACAGGGAAACCCTTGGCAAAGGCAGTCTCTGCTTTGCCGACGACAAACGGTGCACGGGTCATGCTCTCAACACCGCCAGCGACGAAGAGATCGCCTTCACCGCAGGTAATGGCACGAGCGGCGTCGATCATTGCGTTCATGCCGGAGCCGCAGTTGCGTTGGATGGTATTGCCGGGCACCTCGATCGGCAGGCCTGCCAACAATGCGGCGTGACGGCCCAAACACCGGCTGTCTTCGCCCGCCTGGTTGGCGCAGCCGACATTGACGTCTTCGATATCATTGGCATCAAAAGCCGAACGACCAACGACTTCTTTGATGACGCCGCCCAGCAAGTCATCAGGGCGGACCTTCGCCAAAGCACCGGCATTGCGACCGATGGGCGTACGCAGGCCATCGTAGATATAAGCGTTCAACATGAGTTCAATTCCTTTCGATTAAGCTTCTGGTGTGAGCAGTGACACGCCGAGTTGGGCGCGGCGACGCAGCCACGGCACCAGCCGATAGCGCGGGTCGCCGGTCAGTTTGTTGATATTGTTGAGAATGGTGACGATCTTGTCGGGGCCGACGAAATCGCCGAATTCAAGCGGTCCTTTCGGGTAGTTGAGCGCTAACTTCACCGCCTTGTCGATGTCTTCGGCGTCGGCGGTGCGCTGCTGTGCAACCGAGCACCCAATGTTACAAATCGCTGCCACCACGCGCTGCGTGACAAAACCCGGTGTATCCCCGATCACCGTTGCCGGCACATCGCCGCCACCCAACAAGCCGTGGGCGGCTGCGGTAAAGGCCGGGTTGGTAACCGTCGTCTTCATCAACGTACGCCGGGTATCGAGACCAAACAGACAATCGACGGCAATGGTTCGCGTCGCATCCAGACCTTCGTTGACCGCCGCCGTGGTCGCGTCGTCGCCCAAGGGCGTCACCAAAATCAGCGAGTCGTTACCCGGCGCATCACCATCATCAAGCGGTGCTCCCGCAGCAGCAACGATGGCGCGAAGCTTATCTGCAAACTCAGGCATGGCGTTCGAGACCCAAACCTTGCGACCGTCGTATTCGGGCGCTGGGGCCTCATCGGGAACGACCTGCTTTCCGTCCGGGTAGTCGTAGAAACCCTTGCCGACCTTGCGGCCCAGCAGGCCAGCATCCAGGCGCATTTGCAGCATGGATGCCGGGCGGTAACGCGGCTCATGGTAGAACTGCTGATAGATCAGATCGGTGGCGGGATGGGTAACATCCAGCGCCGTCAGATCCAACAGCTCGAACGGGCCCATGCGGAAACCCATGGCATCGCGCAGGATACGGTCCATATCGACGACCTCGGCGACGCCGTCAGCAATAATGTGCGCACATTCGATGTTGTAGCCGCGTCCCACCTGGTTGACCAAAAATCCGGGCGCATCCTTAACACGCACCGACTCGCGGCCCATGCGCCGGCCCAAGACCATGAGGAAATCCCCCACTGCCGGGTCGGTCAGTACACCGTCGATCACTTCCACCAATTTCATCAGCGGAACTGGATTGAAGAAGTGCAGGCCGGCGAAGCGCTCTGGTTTGTCGCAAGCCGATGCAATGGTGGAGACGGAAAGCGAAGACGTGTTGGTCGCTAAAATGCAGTCATCGCGAACGGTGCTTTCCAGTTCCTTGAACACGGCGTGTTTGATGTCGAGGTTCTCGACAACAGCCTCGATCACGCAATCGCAGTCACTAAAGCCCGACATGGCGTCGACGACGTCCAGCCGAGCGACCGCATCATCGGCGTCTTCTTGGGCCATACGGCCTTTTTCGACGTTGCGGCCAAGCATTTTGGCGATGAATTCTCGGGCCTCGGCAGCGGCACCGGGCTTGGCGTCAAAGAGCTTTACCGTGCAGCCCCCGACCACCGAGACCTGCGCGATGCCGCGCCCCATAGCCCCGGCGCCGACGACACCTACAATCAATCCGTCCTGGTTCGCATCCATTGTCATGTTCCTATTTACCTTTGAATTCAGGTTTACGTTTTTTGATGAAGGCTTTCGCACCTTCCTTTTGATCTTCCGTCGAGAACAAAATCTCGAAGGCTTTGCGTTCCAGCATCAAGCCAGTCTCGAGCGACGCGTCCATGCCGGCGAGGGTCACTTCCTTGATCAGCTTGGCGCCCAACGGCGGCATCTTGGCGATCTTCCGCGCAATCGCCATGGCCCGGTCAACGACCTCTTCGTCAGGTACGACTTCCGACGCCAACCCCATATCGCAGGCTTCTTGCCCTGAAATCCACTCGGCGGTGAGCATCATCTTGAGCGCCTTGTACTTGCCGACGGTGCGGGTCAGGCGTTGCGTGCCGCCACCGCCGGGCAGCACACCGACCTGAATTTCCGGCAGACCCATTTTGGCGTTTTCACCGGCGACGATGACGTCGCAATGCAGCGCCAATTCACAACCGCCACCCAGGGCAAAGCCATTGACAGCGGCAACGATCGGCTTGGTGCACGCGGCAACGGTGCGCCACATTTTCCGAGCATCGGTGAAGGCCCAATCGTTGGTGCCCAGATCGGCGAATTCCTTCAAGTCGGCGCCTGCAACGAACGCCTTCTCATTGCCGGTGATGACGACAACACGCACACTGTCATCAGCCTGGACCTCTTCAAAGCGCGCCGCCAGTTCCTCGCGGGTCGCGTTCGACAGCGCGTTCATGGCCTCGGGCCGGTTCATACGGATCAGCGCAATGCCGTCCTCGGGGCGTTCCAATAGTACCAATGACATCTGTTTCTCCTTCTCGATTTCCGTTTATCCCGGGATGTAGCCGAGAAAACGCCAATACAAAAAATTCAGCGGTGTCAGCACCGTAAGCCCGATCACCGCGAGCATCATGGAAAATTTCACCACCCTGATCATCGGCACACCGCCCATCGACAGGCCGACCATGAGCGGCAGCGCCTGATACGGGAAAAGTATTGACGTCAACCCGTTCAATTGCGCCATTGCCGCGACTTTTATTGGCAATCCCGTGGTCTGGGCCAGATCGGCAACTGTCGGTGTGACGATGGCGATCGATCCTGAAACATTGGTCACCAAAGCCGTCACAAACGACACCACGGAAATCGCATAATACCCATATAGTACAGATTGACCTTCCCAACCGGCCATATCCGAAATCAAGCTGCCCAGCAGCTCGCCGCCGCCTGATTCCAACAGCACTGGACCAATGCCGAGAATCGCGGCAACGAACAATACCGTGACCATATTGATTTTTTCAGCAAATAAGCGCGCCGGCACAAGATCCACCCCTGGCATGAGGCAAATCACCGCAACAATCATGGCCACCCAGCCGGGCGCCACACCATGAATGAAGTCGGTCGCCCACATCAGCAAGGCGAACCCGACAATAACCAACAACTTGCGACCATCGTCGTCGAGCGGGCGCGGCTCAAGAGAAGAGAACGATTGCACCTCGCCTTCCGGTTTGAACAACCACACGACCAACAGCCAGACCAATACCCCACGCAATACCGAAATAATCGGGAGGTTCATCAACAAGTATTCGCCGTAAGAAACCTCAACTCCATACAAGGTGCCCATGGTGCCAAGCAGCAAAATATTAGTCAGATTAGCCGGCAAGAAGCCATGTCCGATGAGATAATTGCCAAACACCACCGCGATCACTGCCCCGATAAAACCGCGAGAACCCGCCGGCAGGCCTGCCTGGCGCGCAACGGCCATCACCGGCGCCAAAATGATTGCAAGTCTCGCAACAGACGACGGAATAATTAGACTTAGCAAGAGCGATCCGATCAAGATTGCCGCAATCATTGATCCATAGCTTGCACCTACGTTGCGAAAAGCTGCGCGCGCTACCCATAAGCCCAAGCCCGTGCGATCTGCCGCGGCCCCGATGATCAAGCCGCCGAATACCAGCCAAAGCGCTGGCGATTGGAATCCGGCGAAAATCGCGGGTGGCGAGGCGATAGCTGTAATCGCGGCAACGCTGAAAAATACCAGCGCCGCGACATATTCCGGCAGCGCGCTGGATGCCCACATGGAGACGGTAAACAGGATCAGCGCCAACGCGGGCAGAGCCGTTGGGGCAACGCCCGCCGGCGTCGGCATCAGCGCCAACGTTATGCAGACGCCAGCCGCCACGACAATGATCGTAAATCGGAGCTGTGAGCTCACTCGCAATCTATCCTTACTTCTTGGCCTGTCACTCGGCCCGTCACTCGGTCCGTCACTTGGCCTCAGTCATCATCAGCCAATCAACGGCGACAACGCCGTCCGAACCTGCAAACACCGGATTCAAATCCAACTCCTGTATTTGCGGGTTCGCCAAAGCAAATTCCCCTACCGCCACCAGCGCACGAGCCAAGGCATTTCGATCCACCGCCGCCTGACCGCGCACGCCGTCCAGCATGGCACGTCCGCGTAGGCGATCCAACATATGCAGGGCGTCGGCCTCGCTGAGCGGAGCGCGGGCGAATGCGACATCTTTCAAAACTTCGATGAACACGCCGCCCAAGCCCACCATGACCACCGGCCCAAACACCGGGTCACGGCGCATGCCGATCACCATTTCGGTGGCTGGCGGCGCCATTTGTTGTAGCAGGAAACCATCGATCTGTGCGTCCGATGCGGCGTTGGCGACTTGCGTTAACATGCGTTCAGCCGCGGTCCGCACGATATCGGCATCAACCAACCCCAACGCAACTCCGCCGACATCGAATTTATGCTGAATGTCGGGGGATTCGATTTTCAACGCAACCGGATACCCGACAGTCTCGGCGGCGTTCGCCGCTTCCTCAGGCGTCGCAGCCAATGCGCATGAAACCAACGGCACACCGGCAGCCGTCAGCATCGCATGAGCCTCGACGGCAGCAACCGGTAGCGTGCTTTCCGGCTGGGTCAGGTCTGTGGGCACAAATGCCGGGCGGCCCTGGCAACGCACGCGGGCTTCACCCAGATCGATCAACCCGGCAGCGGCTTCCACTGCGCGTTCCGTAGCGGAAATGACGCAGATCCCCATTTCCACAAGCGCCGCACGGGCTCTTTCCGGAGGTTCGATCCAGCAAACAACGAAAG
>JABIPG010000047.1 GCA_018698795.1 Rhodospirillaceae bacterium | reverse complement strand
CTCCGGCCTCGCGGAAAGCGACATCGTAGTCTCTGCCCGATTGCTGGGCCGCACCGGTGACGCTTCGGCCATTGCTGAACGCATGGAAGACATCCAGCGCCAGCGCGAATCTTCGCAGCCGGTGCGCACCATGACCGGTGGCTCCACTTTCAAGAACCCCGACGGTCATAAGGCCTGGGAATTGATCGATGCTGCGGGTTGCCGGGGCCTGCGTCGAGGCAATGCCGTGGTATCCGAATTGCACTGCAATTTCCTGGTCAATGAAGGCGGCGCCACGGCGGCCGACCTGGAAGGCCTGGGCGAAGACGTGCGCCGCCGGGTCGAGGCGCATTCTGGCATCGTGTTGGAGTGGGAAATCCGCAGGATCGGACGACCCGCTACGGATGCATTGAGAGAGGTGAAGACATGACCAAGCATGTTGCTGTTCTCATGGGTGGCTGGTCCGCGGAACGTGAAGTGTCGCTGGTTTCTGGTGCCGCGTGTTCGAACGCGCTGCAGGAAGCCGGTTACGATGTCACGCCGATCGACGTGCAGCGCGACATGGGCGCGTTGATGACACGCCTTTACCCGAAACCCGATGTGGTTTTCAACGCCTTGCATGGTCGCTATGGCGAGGACGGGTGTGTCCAGGGATTGCTCGATATCTTGGCTATTCCTTATACCCACTCAGGCCTGATGGCGTCGTCGATCGCCATGGACAAGCCGATGGCCAAGCGGCTGTTCGAGGTGGCTGGAATTCCTGTGGCGGAACACGTCATTGCCACGCCTGATGAAATTCTCTCCGGCGATGTCCTGGCCCGGCCCTACGTGGTCAAGCCGGCCAATGAGGGATCGAGCGTCGGCGTGCAGATCGTTCGCGATGGCGACAACGGTCCGGTCATGGATGATGGCATGGTCGGCAGTCCCTACATGATGGTTGAAGAGTTTATCGATGGCCGCGAATTATCGGTTGGCGTCATGGGCGGAAAGCCGCTTGCGGCAACTGAAGTGACGACGCATCGCGGCTTCTATGACTATGACGCCAAGTATGAAGATGGCGGATCGCAACACGATATTTTGACGGATGCCGATGCCGAACTTTCGGTTGAGGCCATGCGGCTTGCCGCTCTAGCGCACGAAACACTCGGATGCCGGGGCGTGTCGCGCGCCGATTTCCGGTTCGACGGCGAACGTCTGGTGATCTTGGAAGTGAATACCCAGCCCGGAATGACACCCACCTCCCTGGTGCCGGAGCAGGCTGCCCACGTCGGGATATCGTTTCCCGAACTGGTGTCATGGATGGTTGAAAACGCGGAGTGCGACCAATGAACGACAAAGCCAAATCGAAGAATACGAAACGGCGCCAGCAACGGCGTTGGAGCTCGATGTTCAGCGGCTCGCGCGCGGTCATTTCGATTTCCGCGCTGCTGGTTTTGCTGGCCGCCGCCGGTGGCTGGTGGGCGTGGACCGATGGCCATGTCGCTCGCGCCGCCGAAAAGGCGCGTTGGCACATGATTGCGGCGTCGTCGCAGCTCGGGTTCAAGGTCGATGAGATTTTGGTGGTTGGCCGCCGCGAGACGAAACAAGAAGATCTGTTAGAAGCCGTGCGGCTGGCGCGCGGCGCGCCGATTTTGGCGTTTGATCTGAATGCAGCCAAGCGTCGGGTCGAAGCGCTGCCGTGGGTGCAGCGCGCCACGGTGGAGCGCATGCTGCCCGACACGATCTTACTCAATGTTGAGGAACGTCACCCCATCGCCATTTGGCAGCACAAAGGCAAGTTCGCGTTGATCGACCGTAACGGCGAGATCATTCGCCACAAAAACCTGCGGCGGTTCTCGGACTTGGTTGTGGTGGTCGGCAAGGACGCACCGCGTCACGCATCGGGGCTTTTAGAAATGCTGACAGCGGCGCCGGAACTGATGCCCTGGGTAAAAGCGGCGCAATGGGTTGGCGAACGACGTTGGAACTTGCGGCTCAAGGGCAACATTGATGTGCGCCTGCCGGAGAACGAACCGGCGGCGGCGTGGATACGTCTGGCTGAATACGAACGCGTCCATCAGGTGTTGGAACGTGATGTCCAGGTGTTGGACCTCAGAATTCCGGATCGGTTGATCGTTCGGAAGACACCTCGGGCCAATAATAAATCCAAAAAAGGACAGGAAACTTAAAGTGACAAAGGACCAGACCGCGTCATGAGAAACAGCGGCAAAACGCAAAAAAGCAAACCGCGCAACGGTTTGGTGGCGGCCCTCGATGTAGGGACGACCAAGGTCTGCTGCCTGATCGCGAAACCGGGCGGAGACCACGGGCCGCGCATCGTGGGCATCGGCCATCAGATATCGAAGGGAATGCGTAACGGCGTCATCGTCGATCTGGACCAGGCGGAAGCCTCTATCCGTACCACGGTAGAGGCCGCAGAGCAGATGGCGGGCGAGAATATTCACGAAGTTATCGTCAATCTGAGCGGCGGCCGCCCGAAATCCCGCTTGGTCGCCTATGAAGTCGCCATTGGCGGACATGAGATCGGCGACGGCGATATACAACGCATTCTCGACCCGGCAAATCTGGCGCAAGAAATCCCGGATGAGCGCGAACTGCTGCACCGTATCCCCATGGGATACGGCGTCGACGGCAATCGGGGTGTCGCCGACCCGCGCGGCATGTACGGCGAACGCATGAGCGTCAACATGCACGTGGTGTCGGCGCTTCGCGGTCCGTTGCGCAATCTGGAAGCTGTGATCCGGCGGTGTCATTTGGATTTGGAAGGCGTTGTCGTATCGCCCTATGCGGCGGCCTTGGGTTGTTTGAGCGAAGAAGAGAAGGCGCTGGGCGTCACCTGTATCGACATGGGTGGTGGCACGACGTCGGTCGCGGTGTTCTTTGATGGTGAATTGGTGCACACCGACGTGCTGCCGATTGGCGGTGCGCATGTGACCAAGGATATTGCACGTGGCTTGGTCACGCCACTGAACCATGCCGAGCGTCTGAAGACGCTCTATGGCAACGCTATGGCATCTGCCAACGATGACCGGCAATTGATCCAGGTGCCGTCGGTGGGCGAGGAAGAGACGCCCGAGGCCCATACCGTGCCGCGATCGGTGCTGGTCGGGATCGTCAAACCACGCATGGAAGAGATTTTTGAATTGGTGCGGGACCGCCTCAAGCAAGGCGGGTTCGACCAAGTCGCCGGTCGCGGATTGGTTTTGACTGGCGGTGCCAGCCAATTGCCCGGCGCGCGTGAGATGGCGGACACTGTTTTGAACAAGCAAGCGCGGTTTGGCCGCCCCTTGGCCATGGACGGTATGGCGGAAGCATCTGCTGGGCCGACCTTCGCCGCTTGCGCGGGTTTATTGCAATACGGCCTCGGTCATCGTGCTGAGGAAACGGGGGCGGAAATGCCCCAATCGGCAGAACCCCAGGGAAGGTTCGGCCGGATCGGCCAATGGTTGCGGGAGAACTTTTGACATGAACCGGTCTTGTTCTTTCGTTGTTTCACACTTTTTGCCCCAGCCCCAGAACGGGGGCAGGCAATGGTTCATTTTCAGCCCTGACTTAGGAGGTCAACATGAGTATCAACCTTAGCGTACCTGAGGGTTCCGATAACAAGGAACTCAAACCGCGCATCACCGTAATCGGTGTGGGCGGCGCCGGCGGTAACGCCGTCAACAACATGATCCACCGCGAACTGGAAGGCGTCGATTTCGTCGTCGCCAATACAGACGCCCAGGCTTTGCTGCAATCGCGTGCAGAGCGCCGCATCCAATTGGGTGCTACGCTGACCGAAGGCCTCGGCGCCGGATCAAAACCCGACGTGGGCGCCGCAGCAGCGGAAGAAGCACACGAAGAGCTGTTGCATCAATTGAGCGGTGCGCACATGGCGTTCATCGCCGCCGGCATGGGTGGCGGGACCGGCACGGGTGCCGCACCGGTCATTGCCCGCGCTGCCAAGGAGGCTGGAATTCTGACCGTCGCCGTGGTCACCAAGCCGTTCCAGTTCGAAGGCTCGCACCGTATGCGGTTGGCGGAAGCAGGGATTGAGGAATTGGCGCAATATGTCGATACCTTGATCATCATCCCCAACCAGAACCTGTTCCGTATCGCCACCGAGAACACCACTTTCGCCGATGCCTTCGCGATGGCCGACGAGGTGCTGTATTCGGGCGTACGTGGCGTTACCGATTTGATGGTGATGCCTGGCTTGATCAATCTGGACTTCGCCGACATCCGCTCAGTCATGAGCGAAATGGGCAAAGCAATGATGGGAACCGGCGAAGCCGAAGGCGAACGCCGGGCGCTTGAGGCAGCGGAAGCGGCTATTGCCAACCCGCTCCTGGACGACACGTCGATGAAGGGCGCCAAGGGTGTATTGATCAACATCACCGGTGGTTCCGATATCACGTTGTTTGAGGTCGATGAGGCGGCTTCGCGCATTCGCGCAGAGGTCGATCAGGACGCTTACATCATCATCGGTTCCGCGTTCGATGGCGACCTCGACGGCAAGATGCGGGTTTCAGTTGTTGCAACCGGCATCGATTCGCAAGTCGGCGCCATGCCGCAACCGACCATGATGCGGGTAACCGAAGCCGTGTCGCGTGTGCGTCCGGTGGTGGCCGAGCAGCCTGCACCAGCCCCAGTGGCGCAAGCCGACATCGAGCCGGTCGCAGCAGAGACGATTGCACCAACAGTGGCCGACAAGCCCGAGATCGCGGAAGAAGTGATTTCGGCGGATTCGGAAAATCTGCGTGAAATCGAGGCAATGATCGCCGATCCCGAGCCGGAAACGATGGAAGAGGTGGTTGAAGCGGTTGAATCGCTCGACGAATCTGTAGAAACGGCCGAATCGAGCGAAGAATCCGTTGAAGAAACAGCCGACGAGCCGGTCGAAGTTGCCGCTGCTGCTTTCGAGGCCCCGGCTGCGATGCCGCGTATGGGTGGGATTGATGCCTATATTCCGCCGATGCCAAGGGCCGCCGACGCGGCACCCGAGAAGGTGAAGCCCGACCCGTTTGCCGCTGCGGCCATGACCAATGGTGCGCAAGAAGCACCGAACGAGAAGGCTGACGAAGAAACCGTCCGGCCAAGCTTGTTTGAGCGAGTCACCCGCACGGGGCGTGCTGCACTCGGTCGCAAAGCGCCGGATGCAGGTTCAAGTGCGTCGATTGCGCCGTCTCAACTGTTTGAAAAACAAGCAGAAACACCAGCTTCTGCGGCATCAGCCGCTTCCGCGGCGCCGATTGAGACGCCGACCATGACAGCAATGAAGCCTGGATTGGCAGCTGTTGCGGAAGCTGTGCAAATGGAGCCGGAGCAAGCACAGATGGCGGATCTTGTGCCCACTGAGCAAGCGGAAGCCGAGGAAGACGATCTGCTTGATATTCCGGCGTTTCTCCGACGTCAGGCCAATTGACCGGGCCTTGTCGGGAGCTGAAAAAAGCAGGGTAACAAATTGCAATAAAGAGTGATTTGTGAGGTTCCGGGGTTGTTGTTAAACACAATCTCGGAACCATCCTGAAAACCGAGGAGAAACTCGGGTTTATGTTGGGGTCAGATTCGCCAAAAACGAATATTTAAGACAAATCCGGGATAACCGGAGTAACAATTTAAAGGGGACCGCAGTGCTTTCAAAAGCAGAGTCCAAAGCAGGTCACGCAGCGACGCATATGGGTATTGATACCGAGATCGGTAATGGAGCCGATATCGACGTCGTGCGCCAGCGGACGCTCAAGAATGCAATGTCGTGCACCGGTGTGGGACTGCATGGCGGTCAACCCGTAACTCTGAATTTGAAACCTGCCGACGCCAATACCGGCATCGTTTTCCACCGCACAGATGTCATCGACGAAGATGCGATTATTCCGGCGCGTTGGGACCATGTGGTCGATACGCGCCTGTGTACGGTTCTGGGCAACGAAAGCGGCGTGACCATCGGCACGGTCGAGCATTTGATGGCCGCCTTGGCTGGTTGTGGTATCGACAATGCCGAGATTGAAGTCGACGGACCGGAAGTGCCGATTATGGACG
>JABIPG010000048.1 GCA_018698795.1 Rhodospirillaceae bacterium | reverse complement strand
GGGCTCGCGACAATCAAACCGTCGAGCTTACCGCCAATGTTTTTTAATGCTGCGGAAAGCACCGCTGTGGTCGGTTGGAAGTTTGTTTCCTCGGTTGCCGGGATATCGACAACCTCAATTCCCAGCGCCGTCAGGATATTCCGATACGCGGGATATCCGGGACTGGCCAAGGCAACACGATCCCCAACATCGAAAGCGGCCAAAAACGACAGTACGAACGCGCCGGAAGATCCCGTTGTCACGACAACATGGTCAGCCGCGACATCGACGTCATATTGATCACGGTAGTACTGAGCAATGCGCGCCCGCAGCGGCGGCACACCGAAGGCATCTGTATAGCCCATATGGTCGCGGTCCATGATGTCACGGATGGCGTCCAGCACACCGGCAGGGGCGCCGCTGCCGGGCTGGCCGACCTCCATATGAAACACGTGCTCACCCTCGGCCTCGCGCCGATTGGCTTCACGCATGACATCCATGACGATGAACGGTGGAATTGCCCCTCGGCGGGAAGTTTTTAGCCCCACGTTTCAAAATCCTTCCATGTCATTTCGGCTCACCCGGGGGTCGCTGCGAAACCAAACCCGCGCGGATCGGTACGGATGCTACAGGCGATCTTCTCGCCAGGAATGCCTGCTGGGCAATAGGCGATATTGACACGCGCCAGTCCAGGCAAGGAAATCAGTCGATGCCCTCGACGTTTAAGATCATTGCTAAAAGCGCTGCTGACACCGTCTTCAACATAAGTCACGCGCCGAACAGGATCGCGAAACACACGTTCCCGGCGATCAACTTCGGCCTCAAGGGAGGGTTGCTGGCCAAACGTCGTACTAACTGCGAGTTGGGCAAGAACGGCCTGACTTGATGTCCCGCCTGTGGCTGTCCCGACCATATACAGATGATTGCGGAAATTGTGATCGACAATCACGGCGCCCATGGACAAGTCACGAGCGGCCGGAGATGCGGCGTGATTGGCGAGGTAAAATCCGCTCCCGGGGACCGTACGCCCTGTCCCGAAAGCACCGTTCATTGAAAACGTGCAGGCAACCGCTCCGCCATTGATATCCATCGCCGAAAAGCTCGTTTCACCACCCTGATTGCCGGAGAAAACACCTGGTCCGCTGGCTACTGCAAGTTCCGCCAGACGGTCCGCCCGATAACCCGACATGAGTTTCTCTATGTAGTCGTCGACAATTTGCGTGTAGGTGATACTGAGCTGTTTCCGACCTCGGGAGCGATAATCAAACTCCCGCTCTATGGTGATTTCCTGGAAACCATTTGCACCGTCGACGATTGCCCGTTGCGCCGCCTCCGCAATCAAATGTCCGCGCTCGGACGCCGCCGCTTCCTCGTAACGATCATCGTCGATCAAGATCGCCGCCACCTTCGCCCCGAGAGTGCCACTTGGCGTTCGCGGCATCGGAAAGTGCATGCTGAGTATGTCCAGAAATGGAATGCGCAATGTTGATCGCCATAATGGTTGCAACGCCTTTAGGTCACTGGCGGTCAAACCAAACCCAGCCCGCCGGACATCATCGGCAAACCTGTCAGCGCCGGCGCCCACATGGATTGCCGCCGGACCGTGCGACCTAAGCCGCGCCATAAATGCCGCCAATTCCGGTTGCTTCAAACTCTCTCCCTCACGCGGCAGATCACCGTTGGCACTGACAATCGCGCTGGGTTGAGGTGAGACTCTCCCGATGGCTAACTTTGCATTTTCGCCAAACGCGCGCGATACCCGGGTTCCAAACCGCGCAAGGTTCTCTGCCGGCCGAATCAGTTCAGCCCACTTCAATTTTCCGAATTTGGCGTGCAAAGCAAAAATGCCGCGCGCGTTTCCCGGTACCAAAACCTTATCGCCTGGCCCGGAACTGGGCTGACCAAGGAAATCCAGCGTTTCGACCCGGTGCGTCGTCGGATCACGCACCACGCATATACCCCCGCCGCCAAACCCTGCCGCAGACGGCATCGTCACAGCCATGGTGAAATACATCGCCGTCGCTGCATCAGCAGCAGAACCGCCAGAGGTCAAGGCATCGCGGCCCGCGAGTGCGGCCCGAGGCTCGTCTGCTGCCGCGCCGCCATAGAAACCGCTCACATAACCAACCGTTCCCAGCGGCACTTCCGGCTCGTCATCGATGAACGGCACAGAAAAGCAGCCGCCCAGAGCACTCAACATGACAATCGAAAACGCCGCAAATCCCCCCCGGACCGCCGATTGACGCCTCAATGCCGTGTGACTACCTTGTGAATATGGAAAAGAATCAGACACTCGCACGGCCTTCGACTTCGACCTCGCACCCGGATTTCCATCTGGTTTTAGCCCTGGTTTCACCAAGGATGATTGCAACGTGTTAAGCATTTTCCGTCTTATTATCATCGTCTTCGCGGTGTCCTTTATGTGCTGGCCGCTTTCCGCGCATGCCGCCAATCGTCCGTCCATGATCCGTGATGCGGAAGTGGAAAATACCATCCGTATCTATGCAACGCCACTGTTCCGTGCTGCCGGCCTGCGCGCCGAAGATGTAAAAATTTTTATTGTCAGAGACAGCAGCCTCAACGCCTTTGTCGCGGGCGGGCAAAACCTGTTTCTCAACACCGGTCTGATTCTAGCCAGCAAAGATGCGAACGGGGTGATTGGCGTCATCGCTCATGAAACCGGACACATTGCCGGTGGGCACCTGTCACGTGTTCATGCCGCCTTGGCGAAAGGCTCTGCAGCTTCAATTCTGGCGACCATTCTAGGCGGCGCCACAGCGATTGCTACCGGTCGTGGAGATGTGGGAGGCGCAATTGCCTTAGGGGGGCAGTCGGTTGCAACACGCAATTTTCTCGCCTACAGCCGCGTCCAGGAATCGGCAGCAGACCATGCTGCGCTCAGGTTCTTGGATGAAACCGGACACTCGGCGCGCGGCCTGCTGTCATTTATGGAAGAACTGGGCGATCAAGAACTCCTTAGCCCCTCTCAACAAGATCCATACGTGCGGACCCACCCCTTGACTCGCGACCGGATCAGCGCCGTCGGCGAACACGTGAAGAAGTCTTCTCATTCAGACAAACCGGTGACGCCACACATTTCCGCCTTGCACGAACGAATGAAGGCGAAGTTATACGCGTTTATCAATCCGATGCCTCGGACGCTTCGCGTGTACAAGGCTTCCGACACCTCTTTGCCCAGCCGCTACGCACGAGCTATCGGCCACTATCGGCAGGGTAAACTCGATCAAGCCTTGCCGTTGATCGACGGTCTGATCGCAGATGAGCCCGCAAACCCGTATTTTCACGAGTTGAAAGGTCAGATGCTGTTTGAAAATGGACATCTAAACGAAGCTTTGGTCAGTTACGGTCAGGCCGCAAAACTTCTCCCGAATTCAGCGTTGATCCGGCGCGATTTGGCGCGAGCTCAAATTGAATACAATCAGCCGGCGTTTCTTGAAGCCGCTGTGATCAATCTGGAAGCCGCCTTGGCAATTGAGCGGCGCTCGGCATTTAACTGGCATCTCCTGGCGATCGCATATGGTCGGATTGGTGATCAAGGCCGAAGCTCCCTCGCGCTCGCCGAGGAAGCATTGATCAGAAGCAAGCCCAAAACCGCCTTACACCACGCCGGTCGTGCACAAAAGATTTTCCCCGAAGGCTCGAGGGAATGGCTTCAAGCCGGAGATATACTGCTCGCAGCGAAAGGCGATGCCGCCCGACAACGCCGCAAAGAGCAGCAATGACGAAGCCACAACCATGACCAAGTTCGGCCCTGATTGGCGCGCGACTGCGCTCAGCTTGCTTGTTGTTATCGGCTGCACGGAAACTCAAACACCGGTCGGACTGGACGGGACGCTCAATGTATTTGGCGGCGGCCCTGACAATCCCATCTTTGGCCGAACCAGCGACTGGGTATCATTGGGTGCCGACGATACCGTTTCGTACAAGACGGTCTATCCAGTGGGCACACCGGCATTGGAAATCCGAGGTGGATCAGAAAATGCCGCGCGCATTCGCCGCGTCGACGCGCAATTGTTGGCGACGCCGTTTCTGTTTTGGTCGTGGAATATCGTGAATGGACCGCCTCGCCATCCCGTGCGGCTGGTCGTGGGGTTCGCCGACGCGGACACACCGACCGAAGCGCCGAGCGGCATGAAGACGTTTTTGCGTGGCGCCCAACCGCCCGCGTTCTCACGCAGTTTGACGCTGATATGGGGAAGCAGCGCCTTACAACGCGGCACGTTGACAACCGATAGGGCAACAGCCGATGAAAAGTCTCGAGCCGCCTATGTGGTTCGTGGTGGGCGCGAAAACCGAAACCGCTGGTGGGTGGAAAACCTGGATTTATCCCATCTGCACGCGCAAGCTTGGCCTGAAATCGACATGGCGAACAGCCGCATTGTCTTTACCGGTATAAGCGCCACGGGCGACATCGGAACCGGCACCATGCAAATCTCCGGGTTACGACTGTCGCGCTGATCCGCATACCCCATGGTTCAATTCCCCTCCTCCGTCGAACGAACACGATTTCGTCATTCAAGGGCGTTCCGCACTTGCCGCCAAGGATCAAACTGTGAATGATGCAGACAAATTTTCATGGAGTCTTTCTGATGTGGCACTTTCGTTTTTTCCAAATACTTGCCGTTATTTCATTGGTTCTTTTCCCAGGCGTCGCCGCGGCCGATTCTCATGACGGCTTTTCCGATGCTCAGAAAAAGCATTTGGAAAAATTAATCGAGCGCTACATCCTCGATCATCCGGAGGTTCTGTTGGAGGCCGTGCAACGCCATCAGGCGCGACGTGAAGCCGACGACAAGCAACGTGCCAAATCGGCTCTGCTTACCCACAAAGATCAACTGCTTTCCGATCCAAGCAGCCCCGTCGGCGGCAGCCCTATGGGCGATGTGACGATTGTTGAGTTTTTCGATTATCGCTGCGGATATTGCAAACGCGTCCACCCGACGATCAAAAAGATCATCGCCCAAGACAAGGGCATTCGCTACGTATTCAAGGAATTCCCCATTCTAGGCCCACAGTCGATGACAGCAGCACGCGCTGCGTTGGCGGTTTGGCAGACGGCGCCGGAGAAGTATCAGGCATTTCATGATGCCGTAATGACCATGCGCGGAAACGACCTCAACGAGGCTAAGATCATCAGCGTTGCAGAGAAATTCGGCATCAAATCACCGGCCTTAAAGAAAGCCATGGCCGACAAGCGGATTGATGAAGCCTTGGGCAAGAACTTCCGATTGGCGGAAGCCTTGAACATCAACGGCACCCCAGCATTCATTGTCGGCGGACAGTTGGTCCCCGGTGCCGTGGATTTCGAAACATTGAAAAAACTGGTTGCCGAAGCGCGCGGCAGCTGAACCCTGAGCTATTGGTGAGTTTACTGGTCAGTGAGTTTACTGGTCAGTTATTTCACTGGCAGCATCATGAATTCATAACCGTTGACGCGCTCAACCAGCATCAAGAGCTGTTTGCGACCATCCTTTTTCGCCGCGTCATAGGCATCCCGGATTTGTTGCGGTTGCCACACCGGCTTTTGGTTGATCTGGACAATCATATCGCCGCGCTTCAGTAACATTCGCCCGACGAAATCCGGGTCAATCAAGGTGACCAAAACTCCGATAGAGCCCCATCGGATATCGAACCGCTTGCGGATTTTCGGCGTCACGGCCGCAAGAGTGATACCGATCTCGGTAAACGCGATGACCGCCCCCTTACTGACCTTCCACGATGGCGGCTTCATGCCTAAAGTCAACTGAAGCTGTTTTTAGCCATTTGCGCGGCTGACCTCAAGTTTGACCTTCTGGCCGGGTTTGGTTTTGGTAACCACACCGACGAGCCGTTTAAAGGTATCAATTTCAACGCCATCAAATTCAAGAATTAGATCACCGCGCAAAACACCGGCCTTGTCGGCCGGCCCTCCGAGCGCAACATCGCGCACGAGCACGCCCTCGGCTTTCTTCATGCCCAGCGCCTGCGCAATCGCCGGCTTCATGCCCTGCACGTGCATGCCGGAGAAGCCGAACTCCGCCGCCGAAGCGGGTATGCCCAGAAGAAACACCGCGCAAAAGCCCAGAACGCCGCACATAGTATGATACAAGGGTCGTCTCAATTGATCCCCACGCCCAGTTCTTTGGCGATACTACTCAGACATCGGCGAGGTGACAACATCTCCTTGAATCCTATGGAAAAATCGCCATTCCACTTGCCTAAAGCGTAGGGCCGCGATATCCATCCTCTGATTGCGGGGTGCAGGCGGCTTCCCATTGCGACGGACAAACATATTGATGCGTATCCTCAATATCTTCGGAACCCGGCCGGAAGCCATTAAGATGGCACCGGTAGTCCATGCCTTGGCCAAGGCGGAAGATATGGATTGCCGTGTCTGTGTCACTGCCCAGCATCGGGAAATGCTCGATTCCGTGCTCTCTCTTTTCGATATCCGACCCGACCATGACTTGAATGTCATGCGCGCCAATCAGGACTTGGCGCATATTACCCAATCGGTGTTAAGCGGTGTCTCGGAAGTCCTGGCGGCAGAAAAACCCGACCGCATTTTGGTACATGGCGACACAACGACCACCTTCGCGGCTGCATTGGCTGGATACTATGCGAAAATTCCCGTTGGCCACGTGGAAGCAGGCCTCAGGACCGGAGACCGCTACGCGCCTTTCCCCGAAGAGATGAACCGCCGATTGACCGACACTCTTTGCGACCTGCATTTCGCCCCGACCGAATCCGCAGCCGTAAATATGAGACGCGAAGGCATTGCCGAGGACGGCCTAAGCGTCACCGGCAATACGGTGATCGATGCATTGCTGCAGGTGGTGGAGAAGTTCCGGGGCGATGAGAAACTATCGTCACAACTGGCAGCGCCATTCCCATTCCTAAAATCCGGCAGACGAACAATCTTGGTTACCGGTCACCGGCGCGAGAACTTCGGCACTGGGTTCGAGAACATTTGCACGGCGCTGGCGGCGCTGGCTGAACGCGATGATGTGGAGATTGTTTATCCGGTGCATCTGAACCCCAATGTTCAAGTCCCAGTCAACCGGCTGCTTGGCGGCAAAGACAATGTCCACCTGCTGGCGCCGCAGGATTACCTGCCGTTCGTGTACCTGATGGATAACTGCCATATGGTGATCACCGATTCGGGTGGCATTCAGGAAGAAGCGCCCTCGCTCGGCAAGCCCGTGCTGGTTATGCGCGATGTGACCGAACGTCCCGAAGCCGTGGAAGCCGGCACTGTGAAATTGGTCGGCACGGATAGCGAAGCCATTGTCAACGAAGCCCGGTTGCTGCTTGATGATAAACATATCTATGCGACCATGAGCCGCGCTCACAACCCGTATGGTGACGGCAAGGCGGCGGCACGAATAGTTCAGGAGATCAGGCGCGCCCATGCCCACTGACAACACGAGCGACGGCTCCATCACCAAGCTTTGCGTTATCGGTCTCGGTTACGTCGGTCTGCCGACAGCGGCCGTGTTCGCCAGCCGCGGCTTGGAGGTCCTGGGCGTCGACGTCAACCCCGACACCGTTGCCACGATCAACGCCGGCAAGGTGCATATCGTTGAGCCCGACCTCGATATTTTGGTCAATGGCGCGGTGGCCACAGGGAAGTTGCGCGCCGCCAAGTCACCTGCACCTGCCGATGCGTTTATCATCGCCGTACCGACGCCGTTTACGGAAGACCGCAAACCCGACCTGACATACCTTGATGCGGCGGCTGACAGCTTGGCGCCGGTTCTTGAGGCCGGCAACGTGGTGATCGTCGAGTCCACGTCGCCGGTCGGCACCACGGAGACTTTTTCAGCCCGGCTAGCCCAAAAGCGGCCGGATTTGAGCTTTCCGCACAACGCCGGTGAAATGGCCGATATTTGCATCGCCCACAGCCCCGAACGCGTCTTGCCGGGCCAGGTATTGATTGAACTCACCCGCAACGACCGCGTTGTCGGCGGCATTACAGAGCGTTGCGCTAAACGCGCGGCGGCACTCTATAAGATTGCCGTCGAGGGCCAGTGTCTGTTGACCACGGCACGGACCGCAGAACTCGTGAAATTGGCCGAAAACGCTTACCGCGATGTCTCCATCGCTTTCGCCAACGAGTTGGCCAACGTCTCGGATACGCTCGGCATCGACCCGTGGGAAGCCATCTCGCTCGCCAATCACCATCCGCGCGTCAACATCCTCAACCCAGGCCCCGGCGTCGGTGGGCACTGCATTGCGGTTGATCCCTGGTTCATTGTCGATTCAGCCCCCAACGAAACCGATCTGATCCGCGCGGCGCGTGGCGTTAATGATGGCCGCCCTGCGCGCATCGCCGCCGCTGTGTCTGCGGCCTCGGACGGACTGGACACGCCCCGAATTGCCTGCCTGGGGTTGTCCTACAAAGCCGACATCGATGATCTGCGTGAAAGCGCCTCGGTTGCGGTCGTCGAAGCTCTGGCGAACGCCGGGTTTGATATTTGGGTGGTCGAGCCGCACGTGCGGGCGCTTCCAAAAGCCTTGAACGAATTCTCCAATGTTCAGCTCGCTTCGCTAGATGATGCTATGGACACCTGCCAGGTCATTACGCTGCTTACCGACCATCGGGAATTCCGGGAAATGGACCCAGCTCGCCTATCGGACAAGCGGGTGATCGATTCTCGCGGCGCCTGGAGCACCAAGGTCCGTTAAACGGAGGCGTATCTCATGGTCATGCAAGGCGGTCACAACATTTCGGGCAAACCGGTCGGGGTCATCTCGCTCGACTCGAGATTTCCCAAACCGCCGGGGCATATCAAAAATCCGGGTTCGCTCTCGTTCCCTGTGCTTTTCAGCCCGCGTGTACAAGGAGTCACCGTGGCTCGGCTGCTGCGTGAGCCCGGCGACAAGGTATTGGAACTTGTCCTCGATGCAGCGCGCTATTTGGAAGATGAGGGCGCTGGTGCGATCACCGGAAGCTGTGGTTTCCTTGCGCTTTATCAGCGCGAAATCGCCGACGCGGTCAGCGTTCCAGTTTTTGTTTCCAGCCTGATCCAAGTGCCGATGGTGTCGCGCATGTTGGGCGGCGGGCGGCGCATTGGGGTCATGACCGCAAGCGCCGATAGCCTGACAGCAAAGCATTTTCAAGCCGTCGGTGCTGATATGGCAGACGTCGCCATCGTCGGCATGGACGACCAACCGGAATTTCGTGATGTCATTTTGGACGGCAAGCGCCACGATATGGACCTCGCCAAAATCGAAGCCGAACTGCTAGATGCGGCGGACCGACTGGCAAGCACAACACCGGACCTGGGTGCCGTCATCTTGGAATGCACGGACATGTCACACTTTGCCCAACGTATTCAGGCGCGATTGAATCTTCCGATCTTCGATCTCACCAGCCTAACCACCATGGTCGCAACGGCGATTAGTCGGAACCCCTATAGGGATCTGCGCTCTCCCTGAACTTTCAGAAAGGATCCAAGCCCATGCGCGCTATCGTCTGCGACGAATTCGGCCCGTTCGAAAACATGACCATCAAAGATATGCCAACGCCAATCCTGGCGGCTGGAGAGGTTTTGGTCGATGTAAAGGCCGCCGGAGTCAGCTTTGCGCAAAGCCTGACGGTTGCGGGAAAATACCAAGTCAAACCGGCGTTGCCATTCATCCCAGGGGTTGAGGTAGCAGGTGTGGTGTCAGCGGTATCAAATTCCGCCAAAGGCGTTTGCGTAGGTGATCGTGTTTTCGCAGGGGTTACCTATGGCGGGTTCGCCGAGCAGGTCATTGCGCACGATTATCATTGCCGCTCACTGCCCGACGGCATGGATTTTGCGCAAGGGACATTGATGGTCACGTCCTACCCAACCTCGTACGCCGCGCTGATATGGAAAGCCCGGTTGCACGCTGGTGAAACCGTATTAGTACACGGTGCAGCGGGTGCCGTCGGCATGGCCGCCGTGCAGATTGCCAAGGCGAAGGGCGCCCAGGTTATCGCCACCGCTGGCACGGATGAAAAATGCGCCGTCGCCGAACGCCACGGCGCTGATTTGACCATCAACTACGCGACGTCGAATTTCCGGGATACCGTCAAGGATTGGACGGATGGCAAAGGTGTGGACGTGGTCATTGACCCGGTTGGCGGCGACATATTGTACGATTCACTTCGCGCCATGGGTCGGGAATCGCGGCTGATTACGTTGGGGTACGCATCGGGTGACATTCCGAAACCGCCGATCAATTTATTGTTGGTCAAGAACATGTCGATTATCGGGCTGAACTTCGGCACCTACATGGGCTGGGGCCCAGGTGACGATGGCCGCGGACACGTCGATAAAATCGATGCTCTGCACGCCGACTTGGCTTCCATGTTCAATGCCGACCAACTGCAACCGGAGGTCTCCCACCGGTTTCCGCTTGATCAATTCAATGATGCCATGAACGTCGTCCTCGGCCGGCAATCCGTCGGCAAGGTCGTGCTGGAACCGTAACGGGCTCGATCAGCCCTTTTTGAGCAGGAACTTGAAGATTCCGCCGTCCTCACCCGATTCCACCAGTTCGTTGCCGGTGGCGCGGCAAAAGGCTTCGAAATCCTTGACCGAGCCGGGGTCGGTGGCTTCAATTGCCAAAGTATCGCCCGAGCTCAGGCCCTTCATCGCCTTTTTCGCCTTCATAATCGGCATGGGACAATTGAGCCCCTTCGCGTCGAGAGTTTCTGTCGCCATAACGTTCCCGTTTCCTTTCAACTGCGTGGTCTAACCGCCACACGTAAAGTTTATCACCGTGCACAGAAAATATCATTATACTTTTTTGTAAAGTGATTCTTGCCGTGGAATCACATTCGCTATACAAAACCTATGCACGGCAAAACCGTTGAGGGGTACCATCATCATGGAAGACGTTCCGATCATTTGGGTCATTGCCGGTCTCGGTTTTGTACTGGGTATGGCCTTCGGTGCCACGGCGCAGCGTACCAACTTTTGTACCATGGGCGCCATATCAGATATGGTTTTTATGGGCGATTGGAATCGCTTCCGTTCGTGGATGCTGGCCATCGCGGTCGCCGTCACCGGCAGCCAGTTGATGCACATGTCGGAATTGGTCGACCTCAACAGTTCCATTTATCTCACTACCAACTTCGGCTGGGCCGGGGCGATCCTTGGCGGCTTGCTGTTCGGGTTCGGCATGACCATGACCGGCGGGTGCGGCAACAAGACGTTGGTGCGGCTAGGTGCAGGCAACTTAAAATCATTGGTCGTAGCCATGGTGCTGGGGCTATTCGCCTACATGACGGTGCGCGGCTTGATCGGCTTGGCGCGCGTCGAACTGGAGAGTGCCGCCAACATGGACCTGGAAGCCGCGGGGTTGGAGGCGCAAGGCATGCCCGACATCCTTGCCGCCCTGATTGGTATCGCCCCGGAGACAGCACGCATGATTGTCTTCGCGTTCGTCGTTCTGGGTTTGCTCGCGTTTTGCTTCAAGAGTGCCGAGTTCCGCGAATCGAAACGTGATATTGTCGGTGGTGTGATCCTGGGCGCCCTGGTGCCGGCCGCGTGGTATGTTACCGGTGTTGTTGGTTTTGATGATTTCGAGCCGACACCCTTGGCCTCGTTCACCTTCGTCAATCCCGTGGGCGAGAGCTTGCAGTACCTGATGACCTTTTCCGGCGCCACTATCAACTTCGGCATAGCCGTGGTCGGCGGTGTCATCTTCGGCGCATTTATTGCCGCCAAAGCCTCGGGCGAGTTTCGCCTCGAAGCTTTCAACGATGCCGACGACATGGTGCGCCATATCATTGGCGCGGCGATAATGGGAGTGGGCGGTATTCTATCGCTCGGCTGCACCATCGGCCAGGGCCTGACCGGCATGTCGACGCTGGCGGTGGGCTCGCTCATTGCGCTGGTATCAATTATCGCCGGCGGCGTTTATGGCATGAAATACCTGGAAGAAGGCTCCTTCGGCGGCGCCTTGAAGGCGATGTTCGGCGGCGAGTGAACACCCTCGCCGCCACATGCTGACATTCAGACGATCACCAAAGATTGATCTCTTTTCCCTGCGCCTGGTATTCCTCGGCCACCGCTGACAGCCAGCGCTGGAAATTGGGCTGCGAAACGTAGCCCTTCTCGTGCACGTACTGGAAGGTGTGATGAAAATGGAACGGCTTCCAATAGCCCATCAGCCGCCATACCTCATAGTCGCGGCTTGAGACACCAGCCTCTTTCGGTGGGTCTTGGGGGAAGAACTGAATTGTCGGCGTGAACTGCACCCGATGTTTACGGGCGAGTTTCTTTTCGGTTGTCGGCGTACCGTCCACATCCACCACCTCGCGATCGCCCCACAAATTCAGCTGCACGACAAAGAAATGTTTCTTAATGTAGTCAACGGTCTTGGGTTTGCGCAGGTTGACGGCATGGGTCTCGCGGCAGTAGGGGCAACCTTTCTGCTCCCAAAACACAACCAATTGCTTTCCTTCGGCTTTCGCCTCAGCCATGTCCTCTTTCAAATCAAGGAAGGTCTCCTTGAACCATGGCTGAGCGTACAGGCCCGACTCGTTGGCCTCTACCATGGGCAGTTTTTTCGCTTCCGCCTGAGCATGATTTGGCGCAATGGCCAAGCCCATCAACAACGCCAGCGCAATCAAGAAAACACGCGATTTCATATGAGAATCCTCCCTTTACGGACTGATCATCAGCCCCGCCATACATGCGAAATTTAGAATATATGTTAACGGCCTCGTGCAACGACCGCAATGGGTAGCCGCCAGGTTAGAAATTGTGAGTGCTCAAATTATTGTGATGTAACGAAATTAAGACGCATTCACATGTCCACGAAATTATTATGGTTTCACACTTGATGTTTTATAATTTTCGAATATGATTGCATCGATCAGGGAAACTTATTTACGCTATCTTCTTCCGAGACTGTCGGCATAAAATATAAACCACCGACCATCGAAGAAGCCGACTATCGAAGAATATAAGATAGCGAAATCAGGAGGAGGAGAAATACCTTGGCACTAAAAGCTCTGGCCGTTGCGGCCATAGGGGTTGCGATGTCGCTTGCCGTTGGCATAGACAGCGCAAAAGCTGCGGACAAACTGGTTGCATTAAAAGTCGTTGATGAAACCAGTATTCCGAAATCGCTGACCGGCAATGCCGGCGACGCAAAGAACGGCCGCAAATTGGCCATCCATCGCAAGAAAGGCAATTGCCTGGCCTGCCATAAGATGCCGATACCGGATCAGCAGTTCCACGGCACCATCGGCCCGGATTTGGCCGGCGTAGGGTCACGTTATTCAGCTGCCGAGCTTCGCTTGCGGTTGGTCAACCCGAAGGTGGTCAACGAAGACACCATCATGCCGTCATTCTACAGAAACACCGGTTACACCGCTGTTCTGAAGAAGTTCAAGGGCAAGACCGTTGTCGCTGCGCAAGACGTGGAAGATATGGTCGCTTACTTGATGACTTTGAAGTAATCAAGATTCCAAAAATCTAAGGAGAACACCATGATCCGTAAAACCTTGGACGCACGCCGGGTCAGCCGCCGCGAACTGCTCTCGCTGTTCGGTGCCGGCACCGTCGCTGCCATGGGTATCAGCCTAGCCGGCCCGGCATTCGCCGACGCCAAAGCCGTTGATGCCGCCATCAATAAACTGACCGGAGGCAAAACCCCGGCCAGTGGCAAGATTGCCATGGACACACCACAGATCGCCGAAAACGGCTCTACGGTGCCGATTACTATCAATGTCGACAGCCCCATGTCGGACAGCGACCACGTCAAAGCGCTGCACCTTTGGGCCGATGGCAACCCATCGCCGGAAGTGGCCTCGTTCCATTTCACGCCGATGTCGGGTAAGGCTTATGTGTCCACCCGTATTCGTCTCGCCAAGACCCAAAACGTGGTTGCTGTTGCTGAAATGAGCGATGGCTCGTTCACGATGGCGAAATCCGAAGTTAAAGTCACCATCGGCGGCTGCGGCGGCTGACCGGCAATAGGGAGTTAGACAAATGGCAAAAACCAAAGCCCGCGTAAAGGCCCCGAAGTCGGCCAAAAAGGGTGAGTCTTTTCTGATAAAGACTCTGATCTCGCACAAGATGGAAACCGGTCAGCGTAAAAACAAAAAGGGCAAGAAAATCCCGCGCGACATCATCAACAAGTTCGTGTGCACGTATAACGGCAAGCAAGTTTTCTCTGCCGATTGGCACCCGGCTGTTTCCGCCAATCCGTATATGGCCTTCTACGTGAAGGCCGCCGATAGCGGCAGCTTGGAAATGGCTTGGACGGACGACAAAGGAAAGACCGTCAAGAAAGCCGCCAAAATCAAAGTGTCGTGAGCACAGGGGAGATCACAATGAAAAAGGCTTATCTGGGAGCACTATCGATCGCCGCCGCGGCTATGATCGCAGCGACGTTCGCCTCAACCGCCTACGCAGACCACAACGACCCGAAAGAGGGTAAAATGGTCGTCGACGACAGGCGCAGCGGCTACACCTACGCCATCAAAGAAACACAGGCGATCCAGGATGACGATTTCGAAAATCCTGCGATGATCTGGGTCGAAGATGGCGGGCAGTTGTGGGAAGAAGTTGACGGCAAAGCTGGTAAATCATGCCAGTCGTGCCACAACGATGCCTTCGAAACCATGAAGGGCGTTGCTGCGGCCTATCCGAAATACGATGCCAAAATCAAGAAGCTGAAAAATCTCGAGCAGCAGATCAACACCTGCCGCACCGAGCGCATGCAGGCCAAGGCTTGGAAGTACGAATCCAACGAGCTTTTGCAAATGACCATGTTCGTGCGCCATCAGTCGCGCGGCATGCCGGTTAACGTCAGCATTGATGACGAAGCCGCGCAGTTTTTTGCCAAAGGCAAGGAGTTCTACTACCAGCGTCGCGGTGCCCTCGATATGGCGTGCAAGCATTGCCACGAAGACAATCCCGGCAAGTATGCGCGTGCCAACCTGCTGACGCAGGGGCAGATTAACGGCTTCCCGACCTACCGCCTGAAATGGCAGAAGCCGGGTTCCGTGCACCGCCGCTTCCGTGGCTGCAATAAAAACATCCGCGCGCAACCGCTGAAGTATGGTTCTGACGAATACACGAACCTTGAGCTTTACGTGGCCTGGCGTGGACGGGGCCTTCCGGTGGAAACCCCGGCCGTCCGGAACTAAATCATTACGGATACAAAATCGGGGGATGCGGAGCGATTCGCATCCCCCTTTTTTTGCCTAGCCTCATCGTTTTTTTTTGCAGGGAACCTTAAGGGGAGGACTCTGAAGTGTTAGATCGTCGAGAATTTTTGCAAGTCGCAGCCGCTACGGCCGTCTTGACCGGTGCCCCCGGCGCGCTTTCCAGCGCCGCCGCCCGCCAAACCATCACCCAAGATCAATTGCTGAAATTTGACCCCGTTGGGCAAGTGACGCTGCTGAATTTCACCGACTGCCACGCGCAATTGGTGCCACTGTTCTTCCGCGAGCCATCCATCAACGTCGGCGTCGGCGAAGCCAAAGGGCTGGTGCCCCATCTGACCGGTAAGGCCGCCCTTGAAAAATTCGGCCTGAAAGCCAAGTCGCCGGAGGCCTATGCGCTGACCAGCGAAGATTTCTCGTCCCTGGCTGGCACCTACGGCCGTGTCGGCGGCCTGGACCGCATGGCGACGTTGGTCAAAGCGATCCGTGCCGAGCGTCCGAACAACACCCTCCTCCTCGATGGCGGCGACACCTGGCAGGGCTCCTACACGGCGCTGAAGACGCAGGGCCAGGACATGGTCGACGTGATGAATGCGCTCGGTGTTGATGCGATGACGGCGCACTGGGAGTTTACCTACGGCACCGAGCGCGTCGGAGAGCTGAAAGATGCCCTAAATTTTCCCTTCCTGGCCGGCAATGTCGTGGATACGGAGTGGGAAGAAACCGTGTTCGAATCGACCAAAATGTTCGAACGCGGCGGCGTCAAAATCGCCATGATCGGCCAGGCGTTCCCCTACACGCCGGTTGCCAACCCGCGCTACATGATTCCCACATGGTCGTTTGGTATCCGCGAGAAACTGGTGCAAAAACGTGTCGATGCCGCCCGTGCCGCCGGTGCAGAGCTGATCGTTCTGTTGAGCCACAACGGCTTTGACGTCGACCGCAAACTGGCCAGCCGCGTCAAAGGCATCGACGTGATCCTCACAGGCCACACCCACGACGCGCTGCCGCACGTGGTAAAAGTCGGCAAAACATTGCTGGTCGCTTCGGGCTCACACGGCAAGTTCCTGGCCCGGCTTGATTTAGACGTCAAAAACAAACAGGTCGCGGATTATCGTTTCAGTCTGATTCCGGTTTTTTCCGACGCGATTACACCGGACCCCGAAATGGCAGCGTTAATCACCAAAATCCGGGCCCCGCACGCCAAAGAACTCGACCGCGTTCTCGGCAAGACCGATTCTCTCTTGTACCGACGCGGTAACTTCAACGGCACTTTCGACGATCTGATCTGCCAGGCCTTGATCGAAGAACGCGACGCCGAGATATCGCTCTCACCCGGTTTCCGCTGGGGCTCCAGCTTGCCGCCAGGCGCCGATATCACGGTGGATCACGTCTATCACCAGACTGCCATTACCTACCCCAACGCCTACCGCTCAAAGATGACCGGCAAGTTGTTGAAAGACATCTTGGAAGACGTTGCCGACAACCTGTTCAACACTGATCCCTACTACCAGCAGGGCGGCGATATGGTGCGCGTCGGCGGCATGGCCTACAGCATCGACATTCATAAGCCCATCGGGTCGCGGATCACGGACATGACGTTGGTGAAAACCGGCAAACCCATCGATCCCAGCCGCGAGTACGTGGTTTCGGGTTGGGCATCGGTCAACGAAGGCACCGAAGGCCCGCCGGTTTACGATCTGGTCTCCGACTACATCAGCAAGAAGAAGGTGGTCACGGTGCCGGAAAACAAAAACATCCGCATCAAGGGGATTTGACCCCACGTGATCGGTCAACAGGAGTAAGGTCCCGTTATGGGTGGATTTGACGTTTCCTATGCTGGTGCGCTTGGCGCTGGAATATTGAGCTTTTTGTCACCGTGCGTGTTGCCGCTGGTGCCGCCGTACCTGTGTTTCCTGGGCGGTGTCACGCTCGATCAAGTTGCCGGCGACGACGAGGCCGACCCGCAATTGATGCGCCGGGTGTTTATCGCAGCCATCGCGTTCGTGCTCGGTTTTTCGACGGTATTCGTCGCCTTGGGCGCGACAGCATCAGCCATCGGCCAGGTGGTTGCAGACTATATGGATTTGCTGTCCAAAATCGCAGGCGGTGTGATTATCGTCATGGGCCTGCATTTCATGGGCGTTTTCAAGATCTCCATGCTCTACCGTGAGGCCCGCTTCCACGCCGAAAGCAAACCGGCAGGCGTTATCGGTGCCTATATCATCGGCCTCGCCTTCGCGTTTGGATGGACACCGTGCGTCGGGCCGGTTTTGGCGGCGATCTTGTTCGTGGCCGGTAGTGAAGACTCGGTCACCCGTGGCGCGTCGCTGCTGGCCGTTTACTCAGCCGGACTGGGCATTCCGTTCCTGGCTGCGGCGTTGCTGGTGAAGCCGTTCATGGCGTTCATGGGGCGCGCACGCAAGCACATGCAGATGGTTGAGCGGGTCATGGGGGCGTTGCTGGTGATCACCGGTATCATGTTCCTGACCGGCACTGTCGCCGACGTGGCGTTCTGGTTGCTGGAAACCTTCCCGGCGTTGGGAAAAACCGGCTAACGGATCAACCGAACCGCATCCACAGGATGTTGTTGGACGACACCACGCGCCTCAGAATATTGATCACTCGAAGCTCGCTTTTCGCTTCAATCGCCAAGTTCATGCGCTTCAGAACTTCCAGGCTATCGGTTACCAAGCGCTGGAACTGCTCATCCTTGGCGACATCCGCTGGCGCTTGATCCAGGCAGGCCTGATAGGCCGAAATGGTAGCGGCGAGATTTTTGCGCAACGATGCGACGGACTGGGGATTGTCGAAATCCGGCGGGTTCCGGCGGAACTTGAACAGTTCCCGGAAGGTCGCGTTGGCGTCCTCCACATCATCACGAAACAGCCTGACGCCGTTTCGCTCACGCAAATCCCGGAGCATCCCGCGCACCGGCTGCAGTTCGTCGTATGCAGCTTTGGATTCACCGCTAACCGCGGCTTCCAACGCCTTCTCGGCAATGCTGCCAACCTGTTTAAGGACCGTGCCCCACTGTGCATCCGTGGCATAGGGGGGCGGCGGATTTGACCCATGCACCTTGGTTAAGGCGTGCCATTTCTCCACCAAGGCTTCCAATTCGAATGCCGCCGTCATGGCATTGCCGCGACGTAGATAGAAAAACGCCTCTCGGTAGTGGCCGTAGGCGTCCGATACGGCGTTGTGGAACGCTGGTGCCGGGTCAGAAGCGGAACCGGCACTGGCCGCCCCTGAGAGCGCACTGAATAGAACCATCAGGCCCAAAATCAACGCCCGAACCGATGACTTATAGTATTTTGCAACAGACCCCATCCGGCCTTTCCCTCCACACATTCACAGGATTGCAATTGATACTATATGACACATGCGTAATTTGCTATATGATAAACAACACTGATACGTTGTGATTTGAAACAAAGAGGAATCCATGATCGTTTCACGCAGAAACCTCGGCCGCTTAGCTCTTGGTGGTTTGGCGACAGCGATGCTGCCCCCCACCGCAATGAGCGCCGCCCCTACTTCGCCCGACTATGCACCGGTGCCGATGACCGACAGCGATTTCGGTTCGTATACGCAATCGTGGTTTCTCGAGAGCTTCCTGGAACTCGCCGACGACCTGCAGGAAGCGCGCGACAACGGCAAACGCTTCGCCGTCATGTGGGAACTCGACGGCTGCCCCTACTGTCGCGAGACGCACTTGCTTAATTTCGCCATCCCGCAGGTCACCGATTTTATCCGCAAGAACTTCGAGATCGTGCAATTGGACGTCAAAGGGGCGCGAGAAGTCGTCGATTTCAACGGTACCACGATGAGCGAGCGCAAACTGGCGAAGCAGAACCAAGTTCGCTTCACCCCGACCATCCAGTTTTTCCCGGAAACCATCGAAGAACTGAAGGGTAAGACCGGAAAGGCCACTGAAGTTGCCAGGATTCCCGGCTATCTTCGCCCCTTCCATTTCCTCACCTATTTTCAGTTTGTACAGGAGAAGGCTTATACGCAGGGGAACTTCCACAAGTACCTGAAAACCCGCGTTGCCGACCTGAACACCTCGGGAAAGGGCGTGCCGGCCTGGTAACGCTTCGTGATTGTTGAATTAAAAAACGGCCCCTGAGGGCCGTTTTTCATTATTAGGTTTGTCAGGCGTTTAGAACGACTTTCGAAATGAAAGCTGCATGCCGTATTGGCGATGCTTGAGCCAGCTGCCCGAATTGTTCTGAGAGAAGCTATCTCCGCTTCCATCATCGGTGATAATGACGCGCGGTGCGTAGTATCCGCTGAAGCCGACTTCCATACCGGGCAGGAACTCATATGAGCCGCCAGCCGTGAAATGATGTTCGGTAATCCCTGGGAACAGGAAATTGGCAAAAACATGGCCTTCATCGATCGGTGACTCGCCATAGTTCCAGCCCGCCCGAACTGTCAATTTATCATCCCAATCGTGTTCCGCGCCGGCCATATAGACGAACCGGTTTTTCCAACCAAAACCGCCTTCTGCCGCCGGCTCCGAACTGATGGTACGGACTGCCGTTTGCTCAATATGTTTCAGATCGAAAGCCAAGCGTGTCGCGCTTGTTGGACGAATGATCGCCCCCAATGTTGTCGTCGGCGGCCGGTTGACCGGGCTGTTGAAGATATTTTTGTATTTTTGAAACCGCTGCATGAACACTTCGGACTGATAGTCGAATGCGAACGTCAGTTGGTCATCCATCAAATCCCAAACACCGCCAACTTGAACACCCGCACCCCAGGCGACATCGACAACCTGATTGGGACCCGGCGTCGGCAAATTAAACGCGTTATCCAGCGAATCGGTTTTCATATCGGAGCGGATAACGACAAGGCCCAACCCATACGACGCCTTTTTAGTCGGCGCCCAGCCGACACCCAACTGGCCGGCAAACATGCGCCAGCGGATAGCGTGGTCGACGCCGCTCGCCTGACCGTTCTTGCCCTCTGTCCGGGAAATATCCCAGTCAGATGCGCCGCCACCGCCGGGGTAGAGCGATAGGTTCACGGCCCATTTATCATTGAGCCGATAATTCACGCCAAGCGAGCCGTTGGCGAAATCACTAGCATCACTTTCTTGCGGCCCGAGACCGTTGCCTTGCGCGCCATGTGCATCGCCGGTTACATCAGCATGAAACCAACCGACGGAGATGATGAACTCGTTGCCCATGCGCGCAATCAAACCGGGGTTCACTGCCGCCGCTGTTGCGTCAGTGGCCAAGCCGATCCCGGCGCCGCCCATGCCGCATTTATATGTGCCGATACAAGTCGGCAGTTGGCCGTTCGTCGCCATCGCCGGACCGGTCGTCATCGCCAATGCGGCAATCGTCGCCCCAGCGTAAAAAAATCTACGGAATATCGTCATTTGTCCCTCAAGCTCCTCGCATTTTGAACTTCTGGATTTTGTGCGATTCTCGAATAATGCCGGAGCGCACCAACCCGTTTTTTAATTAGAACAACAATATCTCATACATTTTACAACAAACTGTAGTACAATAAGACCACAACAGCCTTTTTTGCGTGGTGCACTGGTTTTTCGGCGGTTACAATATTACTCATGCATAAATCAACCGGTACTCGTCAGACCGATAGCGCGTACGCAAGTTGCGTATCGCCAATGCAGCGCGCATTTGCCATGCAAGATGGTGAGGGTGCGTTGGATTTCTCGCCGGTCCGCAAATCACTTCGGATTCACGGCCACTCGACGACAATCCGGCTTGAAGCAGCATTTTGGCAAGTACTGGAAGAAGTGGCGGAGACGGAAGAATGCTCCGTCCCGGTACTGATCACCCAAATCAATCACCATTGCCCCGTTGACCGGAACAATATGGCGTCGTGCTTACGGGTTTTTTGCCTGACCTACGTCATCGGCCAAAAATCGGAATAGCCCCACCCTTGTCCAGTCGGACATTCGTCAGGCGACGCTGGCAGACACCACGGGGGTGGCGGTCATATCCATATCTTTATCGCAGAACAAATCGTACATGAGACCGATCAATTCAATCGCTTCATCACTGGCGATTCGATAATAGATTTGCTTGGACTCACGTCGGGTTACAACGACGTCCTCGGCGCGCAGCCGGCTTAGTTGCTGCGACAGTGTCGGTTGGCGGATGCCCAGAATATCTTCCAGTTCCCCAACATTTTTTTCACCCTGTGCCAATGCACACAGAATGATCAAACGGTTCTCATTGGCCATAACCTTGAGAAATTCACTTGCCCGCTTGGCATTGCTCATCAGCGATGTATCGAGCGCGTCCACATTTACCTTCCCTTCGCCACCGCTTTCCGCAGCACATTTCGCCGGTCGGCAACTCCCCCCAGCGATCAATGTTTCCACAAGAATGCTCCTGCAATCCTATAATAGTCCAAATCGAATGTAAAATATCTCATTGTACATTTACATTTCGTAAATATTAGAATGCCAACTTATCATCAATAGCCTCAATACCGACGCGCGCGCATGCGTCATCCAGATCACCGCCAGGCGCACCGGAAACGCCGATCGCCCCGACCATTGATCCGCCGGCTTCGACCGGTACACCGCCACCAATCATCAACGCATTGGGCACTTGCCGCACGCCTGCCTGTGGCTCACCTGCTTTTGTAAGCGCCACCATCGAAGATGTATCGGTACGGAAGCTAACTGCGGTCCAGGCTTTACGGCGCGCCGTCTCCGGCGTGTGCGGGCCAGCAAATCGGTCACGTATCATCACCTGCATGACACCAAAACGGTCGACCACAGCAACGGCAATCTGGAACCCTCGTTTGCGGCAATCGGCCAAAGTCGCCTGGGCCAATTCCATGGCCGTCTCAGGTGTCATCACCTTGAATGAAACCAGCGCCTCATCGTCGGCAGCAACAGCATTGCCAGCAATAAATCCGCTCAAAATGAAAGCCGTCAACGTGCGCTTCAGCATGTCTTCTCTCCTTGGGCAATGAACTGTTTCGGGGTCAAACAGGCGCGCCGCGATTCGGCCGGCAGCTTTTTCAACATCTGCCCCAGCAACTCCCAGAAAAAGCTCTCGCCCGGATAGCCGAGAATCCGTCCAACCTCTCGCCCTTCGTCCATCAACACGAACGTCGGCGTGAACTGAACGCGCCGGACCTCCTTGAGGTCGGCCGGTCGCGTCTCAAAGATATCGATACGGCGTAACGGGGCTGCGCGGGCTTCGTCGGTTTTCGCGTAAACCACGCCGACCTCTTCGTGCCAGACCTCGCACCACTCGCACGTGTCTTGCTCGAACATAACCAACTCCGCCGACACAGCTAGATCTGGTCGCGCGATAAGCAGTATTCCAACAACGATGGCATATAGAACGTTTTTCACATCCATCTCCCTGATTTCCGGATGCAAAAACACTTTACCAAAATCGAATATGGATGTCTCTAAACTTTTCACCCTGTCGGCGACAATCAATTGACGCCCATGGTTGTGGCGACACGGCCATACCAATCCGCGATCGGATCGTCATTGGCGAGCATCGGAAAATCACTGCATTGTTGAGCCCATCGCAGCGACCCAAATACAATGAAATCTCCGTAAGCCGGTGCCTGACCACCAACGAACGGTCCATCCATCAAGTGTGCCCGCATAGAGGCCATGCCTTCGCGTAATTGCGCGCGCGTCTTTTCCCGGTCCGCTTGAACCGCTTCCAGCGTTTTGCCGAAACGTTTTTCGCGAGATCCACGGAAATAGGTTTGGTCGGGCAGGTCCAAGCTGTCATGCACATCGACGATAATCGATTTCAAGATCAGCGGATTCAATTTGTCGGTCCAGTCGTTGGTCATTTTGGCATAGCGTCGCCCGCGCGCACCCGGAAACAACGCCGGATGGTCGGGATAGGTATCCTCCAGATATTCCGCGATGGCCCAACTGTCGCAAACCACGGTGCCGCCATCATCAATGACCGGAACCTTATCTTGTTCGGAAAATGCGATTTTGTGTTTTTCGGTAAAGCGCACCGGGACGGTTTCGAATTCCAGCCCCTTGTGCATCAGTGCCAATCGCGTGCGCCAGCAAAACGGGCTGAACCGCAAATCGTCGGCACCACAGAGGTCGTAAAGGATCAGGCTCATGACAGTGACTATCGACTAAGGACGGATGTAAATCCAGCCCGATAGCTTGCGCTCGACGATTTCCGCAATGCCGGCGGTAACATGCTTCACGCCTGGGATCAGTTCACTAGGCTTTCTGTTCGTTGCGGTCATGGTATTCCCGCAACCAACAAACTCGATGCCATATTTGAGTTGGCTTCTGATGCGGTCGGCGACGGGCGAGTCTTTTTCATAAAACGCCTTCATGCCGGCCCCAAACCCAACGATAGCGATCTCAACGTTGTCGATGCCGTAGAATTTCTGCAGGTTGATTGCGTTCCACAGAATATTGTTCATATCCTTGGGGTCGTCGCTGGTCAGTTGCAGCATGATGCGCCGCGGGTTGTCGAAACCTGGTTGCGGATCAGCCAGTTGGGTTTCAGCCCGCACTGGGCCACCGAGTGAAATCAACGATGCAACGAGAACGAATACAGTAAGTGCGCGCATGACCTGGGCCTCCCAAAAAACAACCAGCAAACCAATCAGTTTACAAAATCATCATACGAGTTTTATTCTGGATTCAACAGGCAGGTAACGAAGGTTTGAAGGGACAACATATGCAACCGCAAGATTTTCAAAATCTCATGAAGTCGGTTTTTGACACCGTCGCCGAAGGTGCAGTCGATCAAGCCCTGGCCGGGCGCCTGAATGAGACCTACCCAACCGGAAGCGACAAGGTTAGTGAAATCGAACAAGCTTGCCTGACCGCCATCGATGCGGGCTGGATGTGCGCCGAAGGCGCGGAAGGCCGCCGCTTTGGCCGGGTGATCGAAGCGTCATCCGACACCCACAACCTTTCGGTCGATGTGGTGCAACTGAAAGATATCGTCGGTCCGCATCATATCCACCCCACCGGTGAGGTGTGCCTGACTATGCCGCAAGATGCCGGTGCCAAGTTCGATGGCCAAGGTGCGGGCTGGTGCGTGAACGACCCAGGTTCAGGCCACTTTCCCACCGTGACCGATGGCGAGGCTTTGGTGCTTTATCTGCTGCCCGGCGGTGAGATCAACTTTACAGGCAAGAAGCCGCCATCAGATTAACCCCGCCCTTGATCACCGCTTTGCGCGATGGTCGCGCCGTCACGGCATCGGCCAATGTCTCTGCGTTCACCAGCACCATGTCGCCGGCGCATCCAGGTGCGAGGCCGTGGTTTTCCAGGCCCATCAGCGCCGCGCCGCCTGCGATGACGGCATTTAAGGCAAGCTCGATGTCTTCATCACGCCGGAAGCCCGAGCGGTAAGCCAGCATCATGGCGCGCTCTAGCATGTCGCCGTTGCCGTATGGTGTCCAGGCGTCGCGGATGCCATCGGTGCCCACGCCGACAGCGACGCCAGCTTCGACCAAGCGCTTCACGGGCGGCACCGGACTATCGCCCGGCGCATAGCTAACCACGCCAACGCCAGCATCGGCCATCGCATTGATCAGCCCAGCAAGGCGCTTCTCGTCCACGGTTCCCAAACAGAAGCCATGGCTGACCGTGACCCTGCCGGCCATGCCAAGCGCCTTTGTGTGCGCGCAGATCATATCGAGCGACGCCGCGCCCTCCTCGGCGGTCTCGTGTAGATGAATATCGATACCCGCACCCGTGCGCTCGGCCATATCGAAGATGGCATCAAGCTGCCCCGCCCGGTCATGATCAATCGATGACGGATCGATACCGCCCAGCAGGCTCGCGCCCAATTTGATAGCCGCTTCCATGAGCGCCGCCGTGCCGGGATTGGTGACCAGTCCGAATTGCGGGAAAGCCACCAGCTCAATCGACACGCGGTCCGCGATCTCGTCGCTGAGTTCCAGTAAGGCCTCGATGGCCAAGAGACCGAATTCGGGCTCGACATCGACATGCGTGCGGATATGGCTGGTGCCCAAGGCCGCGCAATGCCCAGCCAGGGCAGCGGCGCGCTCTTTGGTGGATGCCATCAGACCACGTCGCATCTCACGATCGGCGGCGATACGTTCATCACGTGTCGGGCCGGCAGCGTGCGGCTCCCACGGCAGACCCCAGCGTGTTTTATCGAGATGACAGTGCGCATTGATCAACCCGGGCAACGCGATCGCACCGGCGCCGTTCAACACTTCGGTGGTCTCGGGCACGTCGGTGCACGTTTCGGCGATTTCGCCGTCAAGAATGAGAATATCGGTAATCTCACCGCCCAGTGGGCGGATGTTCCGGACCCAGAGATTACGGCCTTTCGTCACGACTTGTGGCACCTTGCACCCCCATGTGCTCTGGAGACGTCAACCGTGCAATGCGTCCATCAATTTGCGTGTGGTCGCCAATTGGTCCAAAGCCAACTCATCATACTTCGCATGACTGCCTTCGCGAAACAATTCGGTCGCTGCGGTAGGCGAGCGGGAAGTTGGATGGACGCGCGCGTGAAACCCGAACCTCGAAATGGTCCTGGCTTCACACCGCATCCGTTAAGCGCAACCGCGTTACGGTTTTTTCGGAGTGGTGTACTCGACCTCTTTCTGCCACGGCTCCCACTCGGTTTCGTACCCGACGAAACCTTTTTCGTTGGGTTCCATCTGGCGCGTGGTTACGCGGAAACTTTTGCCTTCCGGCACTTTGGGTCTGGTTGTCGTTGGCTCGCTCATAAGTTACCTCTCTCGATGCCGTTGGGCGGCTGTTGCAGAGTAGTTTAAGTCACTCTCTTACGGTTGATCAAATAAATGCTTTTCTTCAAATGGGTACCATGCGCGCTGTATCGATATCCGGTTCTTGAGCGATCGCGCCGCCGGCCTCAATCTCTTCGTCGGTCGCGTCACGAACCTTGAGAACCTCCAGCTTGAAAATCACTTGCCTGCCGCATAGCGGATTGTTGCCATCGACGGTGAGCGTCTTGTCGTCCATTCTGGTGACGACAAAGCTGCGCGCCTCTCCGTTTTCACTCTCGGCGACAATCGTGGTGCCGATCTCTCGATATTCCTCAGGCACATTGTCGATGTGATCCGTAAACACCAACGCCTCATCCCTGGGACCGTAGAGTTGATCACAATCGACCGGCACCTCGATCACGTCACCGGCTGACTTGCTTTCCAATTCCTCTGTGATGGCGGGCGCCAGGATATCGTTGGCGCCGTGTACGTAGCCGATGGGAAACTCCACCCCGACCAGGGTATCGCCCGATTTTTGGTCGATCACCTTGTACGTCAGCTCCACGTACTTGTTATCTTGAATGGTGTCACTCATATCGATTTCACGCCCAGGGACTGATTGTAATCAGAAGATCAAGGACCAAATGCGATCTAGAAGACCGACGCCCCGAAGATCTTGATCTCTTCGTCTTCGTAACCGAGGACCAGCCGACCAAGCCATTCGCCTTCCTTCTTGGTGCTCCGGGTCCGATACAGCACCGACACGTGTTCACCGCGGCGGATCGTGCCGATGAACTCAACCGATTCTGACAGATTTCTCGTCAATTCGCTGTTTGCGAATTGTTTGCCCACTTCGATTTCGTTCAGCCCACGCATGAGACTGTAGGAAAAATACTTGATGAACTCGCCATATTTGCCGTCGTTGGAGGCCTTGATCAGATGGCTCCACAACGGGTTGGCGATGGCAAGAATCTCGTCGTCAGTTTTCTCAATAATATTCATCTGCAGTTCTCTGTTGCAGGCATAAGCCCGCGCTCCCAAGCCTAACAAAAAAGATCAACACGCGGTATGTTGATCCCTTTTGTTAAGCTGAACAGAAGTTCGAAATGAACTCCTGTTCAGCGTCTTTGTTACTCGCCCTCACCGACCAGGTGATAACACGGCGCTTTCTCCATCGTGTATTCACCGGTCTCCGGATCACGGCGCGAAACCGTCAGCACGTGCCAGTTGTCGTCGTCCAGCTTCATGGCATCGCCACGATAATAGTAGCCAGGCCAACGGGTTTCCTTGCGGAACAGCGTGTGCTGCGTCACGCACTCGGATGTGCGATGACGGTGCTTCAACTCCCACGCACGAAGCAATTCGTGGGTGTCCCTGGCGGCCAGTTTCTCAAGATCTTCTTCCATGATCTTGAGCTTCTTCAGGCCGATGCTCAGCAGTTTGTCGTTGGTCATATAGTTGACCGTCGCCCCGCCGCAGTACTCATCCATCAGCTTCTGCAGACGGTCGAGGCCTTGGCGCGGGTTGATGTAGTGCGGGTTGACCTCGCCGGCGACGATCTCATTGCGATAGGTCTTGTAGTGCTCCATCGGCTTGAAGACCTGTTCTTTGAGATCGTTGATCTGCTTGGCGGAGACTTTGATGCCCTCGGCCTTGCCGTCGTCGATGTAGCGGCAAGCGGCCTTGGCGGCCAGACGCCCTTCGGTGAATGACCCCGACGAGAACGCGTGCGGCGTACCGCCGACGGCGTCACCGGCACCGAACAGACCTTCGACGGTCATCATGCGGTTGTAGCCCCAGAAGTATTCGGGCGGGGAAACATCCTCAGGCCCCGAGCACCATGCGCCGCTACCGGTTGCGTGCGATCCCATGACGTAGGGCTCGGACGTCGTCAGTTCTGGGTTTTCGTTCTTGGGGTCGACGTCCGTCGCGGCCCACAGCACGGCCTGACCGACAGTCATGCCGAGGAAGTTGTGCCAGCCGATCTCTTCGAGATGCGGGTCTTGAAAGGCTTCCATTGTCACCATGTGGATCGGACCGCGACCGGCGTTGATCTCATTGATCAATGCGTGGTTACGCAAACAGGTTGGAATCGGCCGGTGAGTCAGGTGCGACTCCTCCGGATCAAGGTATTCCTTCCCGACCATCTCCTGGAGACCAGGGAACCATTTGGACTCATACTCTTCGCCGTAGGCATTCTGCGTATAGGTCTTGAGGTGCAGGAAGTACGCGCCCACCGGGCCGTAACCATCCTTGAACCGCGCCAACACGATGCGGTTTTCCATCTGAGTCATCTTTGCGCCGGCATTGATCATCAGGCCGTAAGCGGAACCGGACGACCAAGGCGCGTACCAGACCCGGCCGGCACCTTCACCCGTGGACTGCGGCTTGAAGATATTCGACGCTCCACCGGCGCCGCAAACCACCGTTTTGGATTTGAAGACATGAAAGTCGCCGGTGCGCACGTTGAAGCCCACGGCACCGGCAATGCGGTTTTCCTTGGCTTCGTCGAGCAGCAAATGGGTGACACAGATACGGTTGAATGCCTTGTCGGCCGACTTCTTGGCGGCCTCGGCCACGATGGGCTTGTAGGATTCGCCGTGAATCATGATCTGCCAGCGGCCCTCACGCAAATAGGTGCCTTTTTTCTCGTCCTTCATCAGCGGCAGGCCCCAGTCTTCGAACTGGTGCACCGTGGAATCCACGTGACGCGCCATGTCGAACAACAGATCTTCGCGCACCAAGCCCATCAAGTCGATACGCGCATACCGCACATGGTCTTCCGGGTTGTTCTCGCCGAACCGGGTGCCCATGTAGCAGTTGATCGCGTAGAGCCCCTGGGCAACAGCACCGGAGCGGTCGATGTTGGCCTTCTCGGCAATAACGATTTTCTTGTCTTGGCCCCAGAACCGGGCTTCGAAAGCCGCGCCCGTGCCACCAAGGCCAGCACCGGCGACCAGAATATCGATGTTGTCTTCTGTGATCGTTTTGTAAGCCATCAGTAATACACGCCCTTCTTCATCTCGAGGCCATTCGATTCCAAGGTATGCAGGCCGCCGTCATCGAAGCGGATGTACTTGGGTTCGTTGTACAGCAACTCACTATCACGCATTTCCTGGGTGGGGCCTTCGACATCCCTGAGTTGCGGCGTGCCGCTGCCCCAGGGTTTGGTGGTGATCGGCGCCAGAAGGTTCATTTCTTTTTTGCCGTTGCGGAACTTGATCCGCCAGGCGATGACACCCTTTTCCTCATCACGGTCCACGCGGACGCTATGGCCCAGCGGGGCAAAATCGGCGTAGCCGCGAACATCAATGGCATGCTGCGGGCAGGCCTTCACGCAGGAGTAACACTCCCAGCACATGTTGGGCTCGATATTGTAGGCGCGTCGATAAGTCTTATCGATGTGCATGATATCGGATGGGCAGATATCAACGCAGTGCCCACACCCATCGCATCGGGTCATGTAAACAAAAGTAGGCATGATACGGTTTCTCTCTAATCAGAAGATTGCAAAGGGTTCGAACTTAGTAGTGCCGCGGCTGCTCGCGCTTAATACCGAGGCCCATATTGGGTGGATTGGCGCCCATGTATTGAGGGATATCGGGGAACTTTTTCTGCAATTCAGGATCCGTCAGGTCGCCGATCTCAGGCAGGTTTTCCCGCGAGCCGTCCGCCTTGATTACCCGTTTGTTGAAAGCCGCTGCGGGCTTGAAGAACATGTGCGCGAACTTCGACCACATAACGCCACCGAACAGCACCGTGCTGGCAACCAGGAACAACCCCAGGAACAGGGCGTTCAAGGCGCCTCCGCCTGCGAGTGTCAGCGACCAGAGCAGCCCGAAAGTGGTGGTGCCGAGCAACGACAGAATGAACATGTCCGCGCGCACGATCCGGTACCAAGGGTTACCCTCGGCGGCGACGTCGACGCGAATAAAGAACCAGAACCAAAAGCCACCGAAGCAAACCATCGCCGCACCTAAGTGCCAAAGCTGCGATACGATGCCAGGAGCGGTTTTTCCGGTATACCCAAACACCAAGCCGATCGTCGATATAAGGAATATGATGAAGCCGTACATGGTGAAGAGATGTGAAATGCGGCGCTTGGGATTGCAGAACTCAGCAGAGGTCAAAACATCCTCCGCCACGGTCTGAATGGCGATCCCGACTTTCTCGCCACCGCCAAGCACGCGCTCTCGCGAGGCTTCGGCAGATTTCGTTTTTTCAAAAAAATATTTGGCGCTTTTCTTGTGGATCATGTCCAGCACCGTGCCACCAACGACCAGGATCGCCATCAAGATGACGTAAGCCTGCATTGCTGAGGGCGGGATGGTTGTCGCGAGTTCAGCGAACGGATTGCTGGCAAACATCTTTAATCTCCCGTGATGCCAATAGGTCTATCGGTTGATAATCGACAAATTTAAGACAGTTTCACAAAATAGAATATATGCGAACATTCGTTTTGCAATCTTAAAAATCAATTGCCTTTGAAAACTGAAATTTAGAGAGGTAGGGATACCCCTCCACTCTCGTTGACCGATCATCACATTCTCACTGTGTGCCTACCATAGGCCCGGCGTGAAACAAACCAAAAAAACACTTATTGGGACAATTCAAACCAAAAAATGCATATTGTAGAGCCAATCTCATAAAAACAGCTGGTTCATATGAGATCACCCACAATATATTCAATAAATTGTAATTAATGATGGTGCCAAGCGCAAACCTTTTGCTAAAAAGGGTAGCGAATGATACGTCCCACACACCTTAACAAACGAGAGTTATGACATGTCGAGACTGGTTGAGCCGCACGGCGGTGGAACACTGAAACCCCTGCTGGCGCCGCAAGCCGAACGCGCCGAAGAGCTGAAACGCGCTGAGGGCCTGAAGAAAATTCCGATGACCAGCCGCGAGGTCTCGGACGTTTTAATGCTCTCCATGGGCGCCTATACGCCGCTGGACGGATTTATGGGCGAAGCCGACTGGCGTGGCGCTTGCCTCGACATGACCCTCTCCAGCGGCTTGTTTTGGCCGATTCCCGTAACGCTGTCAGCCGACAAGGCGCTGGCCGACAGCATCCATGATGAAGAAGAAGTGGCACTGGTGGACAGCGAAAACGGTCGCATCATGGCGGTCATGCGGGTCACGGAAAAATACGCGCCCGACAAGGCGCTGGAATGCGACCATGTATTCCGCACGACCGACATGGCGCATCCGGGCGTCGAAAAGGTCATGAACCAAGGCGAGATCAACCTCGCGGGCCCGGTAGCGGTTCTCGACGAGGGTGAGTTCCCCTCGATGTTTGGAGACCTTTACGTCCGCCCGAACGAATCACGCGCTCAATTCGCGGAGAAAGGCTGGTCTGAGGTCGCAGCGTTCCAGACCCGCAATCCCATGCACCGCAGCCACGAGTATCTGGTCAAGATCGCCGCCGAGGTGACCGATGGTGTGTTTATTCACCAAGTGTTGGGCAAATTGAAGCCGGGCGACATTCCGGCCGATGTGCGGACCGAGGCCATCCAGGCAATGATCGATAACTACTTCCGCCCCGGCACCGTGATCCAAGCGGGCTATCCCATTGAGATGCGCTACGCCGGCCCGCGCGAGGCCTTGTTCCATGCCCTGATCCGCCAAAACTATGGCTGCTCGCACCTGATTGTCGGGCGCGATCATGCCGGTGTCGGTGACTACTACGGCCCCTTCGATGCGCATCATATTTTCGACGAGGTCGGGCCCGAACGCCTGACCACGCGCCCGCTGAAAATCGACATTACCTTCTATTGCGTGAAGTGCTACGGCATGGCCACGGCCAAGACCTGCCCGCACGGTAAGGAAGACCAAATTCAGGTCTCCGGCACCGAACAGCGCCGCATGCTGTCCGCAGGTGAGGAAATCCCGCCCGAATTCTCCAGACCGGAAGTGGTCAAAGTCTTGCAGGAATACTACGCCGGCTTGGAAGACTAGCGTTTCGAACGGCCCGCCCCAGCTTTACAGCATGATGGCGACGGCCACCGATGCGATCAACAACCCTGCAAAGGTCAGGTTGATCGCCCGGTGCGCGCGTTCATGTCTCATCACGCGCGTCAGTAGCGATCCTGCATAGAGCCAGCAAACGTTGACGAAGATGATCATCGCCATTAACAGCGCCGCTTTGAGGATGCCATCGGCGGCCGGGTCATCGTCGATCAGGACAAATCCTGAAAACAACGCCGCCATCGCGGCGTAGGCCTTCGGATTGACCAAAGACAGAAAAGTGCCCTCGTACCATTTCGGCTCCGAACCCGGGGCGCCGGTATCCGTCAAAGCCGGCGCCGTCGCGATGCGATAGGCCAGAACAACGAAATATGCACCCGCCATAACCGAAATAACCGGCGCCGCGCCGGGCACGGCAAACAACAAACCTGACACACCTGTTCCAACGACGGTGATGACCGCAGCCATCCCGATGTTCAGCCCCACCATGTAACGAAAACCGCGCCGCCGTCCAAACGCGGCGCCGACGCCAGCCATGCTCAGCGTATTGGGCCCGGGGCTTCCAGTAAGCGCCAGGGCGGCCAGGATGAATGTACCGAGAGTTTCCAAACTCGCCCTCGTAAAAAATCTCTATCGAATAGATTGAGAGCTAAGAAGCCCCCTCATCGCTCTCATCATTGTCCAAAGAAAGGCGAAAGTCGCAATAATCTGCGCCTTCCATAATCGTCTGCGTACGTTCGAACTTGATATCCGGGTTGAACCCGCCAAACAGCTGGCCGTCGCGCCCGCAGGAAAACACAAAGCCCATGTCGGCGAGACCGAGTTCCTTGTACATGTCGGCGTATTTGCATTTGACGATGTTGTATTCGTAGCGGGTGTCGGTACGCTGAATCACGTCGCGCTCAATGGCGCCGCCAGCAGACCACTGCCCCATGCCGCCTGCCAGGTGATCAAACGAATTGCCGCCGCAGCGTGCAGCCAATTGAGCGCCGTTTTCCTCCGCCAAGCGACGGATCACTGCTGACGCAATTTCGACAGCTTTCTCTCGGCCCAGTTCTTCAGCGTAGGCTTCGATTAAAGGGGCTGCGATCCGCGCTTCAATCTCGCGCCGCGCCAGCACCGGCACATCGTTGATATCCATTTTGATCACCTCCGTTTTTCATTTGTCGCCAGCCAGCCGCGCCGGTTTCAAGACCAGCATCGCCAAAGGCCCAATCATCATGATGGCGGCGACAGCCATAAATGCGATACCCCAACTATACGGCGTTGTGCCGCCGCCCGTAAGGTCGAGGACAAATCCCATGGTCAACGGCCCGAAGAAACCGCCGCCATATCCCAGCGCAGAGTGCACCGCCAAAGTGGCGCCGCGTTGACCGGGCGCGGCACTGCCGGCAGCCCCGGCGGTCAATGATGACGAATCGGCCCAAATCAGGATGGCATAGACCAGCACCAACCCCGCCGCCAGTGGATAGGCGACCTGGGCCGAAAACCCGACACCGGCAGCCACCAAAATGCCGACCAGCATGACCACCAAAATCAAACGCCTTCGCCCGAACCGGATGGAAATTTCATTGCCCGTAACACTGGCCCATACACCAAGAAGGCCCATGGCGCTGGCAATCACCGTCGGCGCCAACCATGCGCTGAGGCTGGACTCAGATAACCCTTGGTAGGCCGCCGTAAAGGTCAAAAACGCGACCACCCAATTGCGTAGAGCACTCATTTCCAACGTATGCACGCAATACCCGATGGAATAAGCCATCGCCGAGCGGTTGCGCAGCACCGGGCGAAAATCAAGTAAAGCCCTCGCCTCGCCTTCCCGTGGCGCTGGTGTGCGTGCCGGCAAAAACAGCCCCATGATCACCAAAGCCGCAAGCGCACCGACCCCACCGATTCCAACGCCCCAACGCCAACCGAACCATTCAGCTATGGTGCCGGCGACAACGAATGACAGTGCGCCGGAAACGCCGATGGTCGCCGCATGTGCGGTCACCGCGCGTGACTGCCCTGGCCCCTCGACGAAATCGCTCAGCGCTTTCAAGCCGGTCATATAGGTCCCGGCCCAACCAATTCCCCAAAGTGCGCGAAATAAAAGCGCTGACCAGAAATCGTTCGCCAACCACGCGTAGCCGAACCCGGCCAGGGTAATCACGCTGACGCCGAACATGTAGATGCGTTTGGGGTCAACGCGGTCGGTCAACGCCACCAAAATCGGCACACTGAGAACATACGCCAAATAAAAAATTCCGGTGATCCAGCCGGCTTGGGTGTTGGTCAAATTCCAAGCATTGATGAATTGCGGCAACAAAGCCGGCACGGAAAACGCACCGATCTGCGCCAAAGTCTGCGCCGTACAGATCAAGACAATGATACGTAACGTCGACAAATCGCCTCCCCGGCACCCAATCAATAACCAATCATTCTTACGCGAGCCGGCCTGACGTCTCAATCCGCGCCAAACCAGTGAATTTCTTGATTGATAAAACCTCACTCATGGCATGTTAACAATTCGTTTGAAAGCGCATAACAGCTTAGGTCATATTATCTCTTGAATGATTTTTACTGCGGCAAGGAGGCCGATCATGAGCAGCCCAACAACCAAACCGGAAGCCACCAAACATTTGTCCGGCGCCGATTGGGTCGCCCCCGATTGCCATGGCGAGAACTTTTACCAGTTGGACAAAGGCTTTCAGGCGCTTTTGAAGTTCTACATGGATCCCAAGCTGCACGACCACATGGTGCCGCACCTGGACAGGCTCGGTGGCTTGGCTGGCGGCAAACTCGACGATCTCTCGCGCCAGGCCGATGTACATCAGCCCGTGCTGCACGCCCGCGACCGTTTCGGCCGTGACGAGGACTGGATCGAATATCATCCCGCCTACAAGGAAATGGAGCGCATGGCCTACGAGGACTTTGCCCTCAACCGTATGAGCCACAAGCCGGGCGCGTTTGGCTGGACTGAGAAGATGGGCCCGTTAGCCAAATACGCCGTGCAGTATCTATTCGTGCAGTCCGAGTTTGGCCTCATGTGTCCGATCAGCGCCACCGACACGTCCGCCTATCTGGTCGGCAAGTACGCTCAGCCCGATGTCCGCGAGCGCTACTTCCCACGCATGACCGCCGACAAATACGACGACATGGTCACCGGCGCGCAGTTCATGACTGAACAATCCGGTGGTTCCGACGTCGGCAACATTGAGGTCGAAGCCAAACTCGAAGACGGTGTTTGGCGGATTTACGGCAACAAATGGTTTTGCTCGACCACCGATGGCGGCCTGATCATGATCCTGGCGCGACCCGAGGGTGCGGAGTGGGGATCGCGCGGCTTATCGCTGTTTGCTGTGCCGCGCACCATGGATGACGGCTCGCGCAACGCTTACAAAATCATGCGGCTCAAATCGAAAATGGGTTCGCGCTCCATGGCGTCGGGTGAAGTGACCTTCAACGGCGCCGAGGCCTACCTACTGGGCGAGGAGAACAAAGGCCTCAAGCATATGCTCGACATGGTCAACCTGTCGCGCCTTTCGCACGGCGTGCGCGCATCGGCAATGATGCGCCGGTGCCTCAATGAGACCATGTCGGTGGCCCGCAACCGATATACCTTCGGCGAGAAACTGATCAACCACCCGCTGATGCGCCGCCAGATCATGAAGACCATGCTGCCGACTGAGCAGGCGCTATCGAGCTTCATGTTCACCGCCGCGGTCATGGAAAAAGCCGATGCCGGCGACGAGGAAGCCGCCCGCGCGCTGCGCATCATCACGCCGATGATCAAGGGCCGCATGTGCCGCGACAACGTCAAGGTCGCCACCGCCGCCATGGAAGCGCGCGGCGGCAACGGCTACATCGAAGAATGGGTCAACGCGCGGCTTGTGCGCGATGCACATTTAGGCGTTGTGTGGGAAGGCACATCGTCGATCGTCGCGCTGGATGTCACCAAACGCGCCATCCCGAAAGTCCAGGCGCACGAAGCCTTGGGCAGCCAACTGCAACAAGCCATTGAAGAGGCCGACGATGTCCCCGGCCAGTACCGGGGTGAGCTTTCCGCCATGGTCGACCAAGCCGTGCGCTTCGCCGATCAAGTCGCTGCAAAGCCGGAGCACGAATCGTTCTCGCGCCAAGCGTCGAACGCACTCTACCACGTCATGAGCGCCGTCCTGCTGGCCCGTGAAGGCACCATGATGGGTGAGGAAAGCGGCGATGCCAGCCGCTTGTTGCTGTCGCGCCTGGTAATGGACCACCGCCTGCGTCCGCACGACCCCATGAGCCTGGATGATGCCATGACCGAGAGCGTCGCCGCTGAATTGCTGCTCGACGTCGAATCTCCCGACCTTGAGCGAGCCCGCGCTGCGGTTGCCGCTTAATTGTCCAGACAGGAAAATATTTTCCTTTTGGGTGTTTTTGTCATTGCTATTCCCTTAATGGTTACATTAAAAGGAATTGATGGCTGATAACAATGAACGAACAGAGCCTGAACTGACGGCCCCCCAGGTCTTTATCGAGGCTGCGCGAGCGGTTTCCCTCGGCGAGGCTGAATCTCTCTCATTTCCGCCTGATGAAATTATTCGTATTGCCAACGATTCAGCTTTGCGCCGTGAGTTGATCTCTCTATTTCGTTCGCAAATCCAAGACCCTGACACAAAGTTGATCATTATCGACTACATCGCAGAAGTCTTGTTGGAAGAAGAGAATGATATAGCCAATAAAGAAATACTAGCCGAAGGAATAACGCGGTTTGTGGGCCGCCCAGCAATCGGCGTGACAGGCTTGGGAATCGCAGCCGTCGTTGGGGGTGGCTTAACGATCGGTACCATTACTTTACTTTCCGGTGGGGTTTTGGCGCTCGCGGCGGTCGGCGGTGGATGGACCTATATGAAGCTAAAGGCAAATAACTCAGCGAAGCTCACCAAACGACTCGAGCGGCTAGTCAATGACCTTGAAACAGATTAGGATGTGAAGTTAATGGGAATGCTTCGCGAAATTGACCTTGAAACATCCATGGTTATCATTGGATTGATGACCGCCGTTTATGGCTGCCTTGCGGTCGCATATTCCGTCTGGCTATCGCGCGCCCGTGAACGGCGTATGTTCCAGGAGCAGCGGAACATTTTCGAGCACATGCTGCAACAACACGCGATACAAAGCGACAAAAAGCACAAACGGAAATCCGAACCTACCGTGTCGATCAGCTAGTCCCCACGCCCCTCTTCGATCAGCCAGTCGCTCAATGCCGCAACGTTCGGGTCGTCGGTGCTGGCGTCAGGATAGACCAGATAGAACGGATGATTAGAGCGCCGGGCGGTATCGAACAGCCGCACCAAGCGCCCGTGCTTCAAGTCCTCTTCGACTAACGCCTCGACACCGATGGCTACGCCCAACCCTTCGATGGCGGCCTGGAAAGCCAGATTGAGGCTTTCGAACCGGAGCCCGCGCGTCGTATCCAAGCCACTGACGCCCGCCGCCTCACACCAGCGCGGCCAGTCGCGCGGACGCGGATGGCCGTGCAGCAACGTCATGCGCGTCAAATCAGCCGGCGTTTTGATGGCGCGCGCCACGTCCGGGCTGCATACCGGAAAGGTATCAATCTCCAATAGCTTGCGCGCCCGAAGCCCCGGTCTCGGTCCGCCATCGGGCAACACCTGGATGGCCATGTGGTAGGCGCCGCTGTCGAAGTCGGCGGGGTTGAGGGTCGTGGTCAGGCGCAGATCGATTTGCGGATGGCTGTCGTAAAACCGGCCCCATCGCGGGATAAACCAACGGATGGCAAAGCTGGGATAAGCACAGACGGAAATCGCCTGGCTTTGCGACTCACCTTTGATGCGGCTCGTCGCCTCGGAGAGCTGCTGCAAGGGCGCACGGATTTCATCCGCATAGCGTCGGCCCAAGGGTGTCAGTTCGACCCGCTTGTGATGGCGCAAGAACAACGCACCCCCCAGCAACGCTTCCAGGCTTTGGATTTGCCGGCTGACGGCACCGGGCGTGACGTTAAGCTCCTCCGCCGCGCGTTGGAAATTCAGATACCGGCTGGCGGCCTCAAAAGCCCGGAGTGCGGTGGTGGAGGGAACGTTGCGCAAGCCTTCCCCCTTATCCGCCCGGCAAATGCCGCGCGCGGAATTCAGACGAGGTATTGGTCATGGGAAACGGCTCGTCCGGCACATCGACGCCCAAAAACGCACACAGCGGCTCCCAGCCATCCCCGACTCGGTAGGCCAGCAGGCGTTCGGGCGCGATTGTGCGCTGAACTTCAGCCATGAAATCGCGATAGACGCTCATGGCGTGGTCTCGGTCATCGAGGCGTTCATCGAAGGTTTGGCGCGCGATCAACTCCCACGACATTTCGCGGCGCTGGCGTTGCTCGGATTCGGACGCCTGCTCACGGTCACGCAACAGCGGATAAATGGTCCGGTGCACGCTGTCGATCCAGCTTTCCTCGTCGCGCACGGTCATCAGCACCTTGGCGTCCGGGAAGTAATCGGCGATCTCGCGCCAGAACCGCGCCGACGGCCAGTCGACACAGGCTTTGTACTCAGCAAACACTTTGCTCCAGTCGGGCAAGTCGCCCTGCGCCGCTGCCTGCCAGAACGGCAATTGCGCCGGGTTTACGCTGAGCTCGTACATATGATGGCAAGGCCCGAAGCCCAGCATCTCCAAGGCCATCTTCAGTGACTTGGTGCCTGTACGGCCAAAGCAGGCGCCGACAACGTCCATTCGTTATCTATCCCTCGACACCTAGACGTTCCGCCAGTTCCGGGAACGTATCGACGACGATATCGTGGATTGGATTGGGTTCGGGATCGGGTGGGCCCTCCGCGCCCCATTCGTCCGGGCGGCGCACGAAGGCCGTTTTGAATCCGACCGCCTTGGCCGCGTCCAGATCGAAATTATGGCACGCCACCATCATGCAATCGCTGACATCGAGTTGCAGGAACCTAGCCGCCGTTTGGTAGGCTTCCGGCAAAATCTTGTACTTGCCGATGGCCTCGCACGAGATCACCGCATCCCAGCTGATACCATTGCGCTTGGCCGTATCGATGATGATGCGGAAGCTCAAAATCGTGAACGACGCGCAAATGAATTTCGACCGCAGCCGGGGCAGCGTATCGGGGAAATCCGGCCAGCATTGGAAACTGTGCGTCCGGTCCCACCAAATCGCGCGGCGCTCGTCCTCGGTTACGGCTTCGAGGCCGTTCTCGTTCAATACACCGTCCACCGCGCGACGATGTGAGTCGTCAAAATTATAGGCCGGCGGTTCGTTCTCGCCTAAATTCAGCATCGCCCCTAACGAGCGCCGCCGCACTTCATTGGCCAAGGCGCCCCAGTCTCTCTCGACGCCATACTTCGCCCCCATATCGGCCAAAGCCGTGCGGAAACCGGTGTGCCAATCGAGGATAGTACCGCCGGTATCGAAGGTCAGGGCTTTCACATTGTCTAGGCTCTCATTGGGGCTCATGGGCTTTCTCCTCAATCGTTGTCTGGCAATATAATAGGCTCAGGCGGCGTTGCGCCCCGGATCATATCAGATGCTTTCTCGGCAATCATGATTGTCGATGCATTTAAATTGCCCGACGGCATCATCGGCATCACGGATGCATCCACCACTCGGAGCCCTTGGACGCCATGGACGCGCAACTCATCGTCCACCACGGCGGTCGGGTCCGTCACCGGGCCCATGCGGCAGGTGCCCATCAGGTGATAGACCGTGGTGCCGCGTCCCTTGATGGCATCGAGCCACTCGTCGTCGGATTGCACGGCGTCGCCGGGAAAGGTCTCGTAGTCGAAATAAGGCGCCATGGCATCGGTACGAAGCAGGCTGCGCATCAGCCGCGCACCGGCGATCAGCACGCGGCGATCATTTTCATCCGCCAAATAATTGGGCTGGATCAGCGGTTGTTCGAACGGATCGGCGGAGCACGCGCGCAGATAACCCGAGCTTTCTGGGCGTTGCTGCCACACGCCGGCCGTCATGCCTGGGTAATCCTCCAGGTCGTTCATCATGCCTTCTTTGTAACTGGCTGGTGTGAACGCCATATGCAGATCGCTGATATCGATCTCGGGCCTGGAACGCCAAAAACAATAGACCAGCGTCGGGTTAAGGCTAAGCACGCCTTTGCGCGCAAATACCCACTTCGCCAGCTCACCCAAAAACCGCACACCGCGAATTTGCTCGTTGATGCTGTCGGCGTTTTTGACCCGCGCACTCAAGCGCATGGCGTAGTGATCGCGCAGGTTCTCGCCCACGCCTTCAAGCGCATGGCGAACCTCGACGCCCAACGATTGCAGCAATTCAACAGGCCCGATACCCGAGGTCTGCAACAATTGCGGCGAGTTGATCGCGCCGCCCGACAAGATCACTTCGCGCCCGGCGCTGATCTCGATTTCCTTGCCGCCGCGTCCGCCTTTTGCGTAGCGCACACCGGTGACGCTCTTGCCATCCATAATCAACCCGGTCGAATGCGCCCTGGTGATGACACGCAGGTTGGGCCGATGTTTTACGGGATGCAGGAAAGCCCGCGCCGTGCTCATGCGCCGGCCGCCGGCAATGGCGCGTTGGGTATAGGAAACGCCTTCTTGCTTGGCGCCGTTGTAATCGAGGTTGCGGGGAATGCCCAATTCCTGCGCGCCTTCGACAAAGGCCTCGCAGAGCGGATGGTGCCAATCCATGTTGGTGACCGTCAGCGGCCCATCGCGCCCCCGGAAGGTGTCATCGCCCGCACCGACGCGATTTTCCAGGCGGCGAAAATACGGCAGCACATCGGCGTAGCCCCAGCCCCGGTTGCCGCGTTGTGCCCAATGATCGAAATCGGTGCGATTGCCACGCGTAAACGCATGGCCGTTAATGGAACTCGACCCGCCCAACGTCTTGCCGCGCGGCTGGCCGATGCGCCGCCCGCCCGTGCCTTCCGAGGGTTCCATCTCATACAGCCAATTGACGCTGGGCGCGGTGAAGGTCTTGATGAAACCGGCGGGGATATGAATGTAGGGATTCCAATCGGGTGGGCCGGCCTCAAGCAGGCACACGCTGACGCCCGGATCGGCGCTTAGGCGGTTGGCCAGCACACATCCGGCAGAGCCGGCGCCAACGATGATATAGTCGAAACTTTCCATCCGCCGATCATGCACCAAGCACGCACAACCGCAACCCGCGCGATGCGCGCACGAGATATAAACTCGTAAGCTCAATACTGAATCAAGCCGACACAGCCACCGGCTGTCAGCGAAAAACGATCGTTTTTCAGCGCAAATTGTATTGACTGAGGATAACCCGAAGGGGTCGCGGGAGATTGGCTACCCCAAAAGTAAATTGCAGCCTAGATAACGAAAATCCCGAGTACGGCCCACACCGCCGCGACAATCGCGAGGGCAAGAACTCCGCTCCCAAATAATATGTACGACAGGCTTTTCAGAGATACCGATTCGTTTTCACCCATGTGGCTTTCCCCCATATTGTGTTCAAAATTCTGGATAATTATTTACATTGAAACTTGTGGTCGGTTATTGAACAAAGCACCAACTAGCAAACTAGATGGGGACACATAACCACGCTGCCAAGATGATTTTCACAGATAAATTACTTTTATTGATCACCCGTGTGGCCAAGCCTTGATCTGAGGGTGCGAGGTTCACACCTCCCCTGCCCCCTCATTTGTGGCCTATTTTCAGCTTATTCACGGACAACACCTAGAAGAGCGCCATCCCGCCCACGTCCATCATTCGTCCAATGCCCGAATACGCACTAAGGCCGGACCTCAGCGAAGTGCGTCAGAATAGTCCGCCCACGATACATGCGCGCGACCGCTAGCGGCGGCGTAGTCACTGGAATTGTCGAGCGCGCCGTCACGAATACCGGCATAAATCCCGGCGACCCCCGTACCGACAAACTCGCCCAATTCCGCTATACGTTCGGCTTGGTAGGCCTCTACGGGCATAGCCCGATAACTAGGCGCCGTTCAAAGCCCAGTTAGAATGGTCGGCTCCAGCGGTGTGCGGCCACGGATGATGTCGGCGGCTTTTTCAGCGATCATGATGGTGGCGGCATTGAGGTTGGCCGACGGCATCATCGGCATCACTGAGGCGTCGACCACGCGCAACCCCTCCATCCCGTGCACCCGCAATTGATCGTCGACCACCGCCGTCGGGTCCGTTGCCGGCCCCATGCGGCACGTGCCCATGGGGTGAAACGTCGTGGTACCGCGCGCTTTAGCGGCATCCATCAATTCATCGTCGGTCTGCACGTCTTTGCCCGGAAACGTCTCAAAATCGTAATAGGGGCGCAGCGGCTCGGTCTGCAGCAACCGCCTGGCGAGTTTCATGGCGGCCAACAAAACGCGGCGATCCGATTCTTCGGCCAGGTAATTGGGCTGGATGATGGGTTTGTCGAACGGATCGGCAGAGCGCGCCCGCACATATCCCGAACTTTCCGGGCGCTGCTGCCACGACGCGATGGTCATGCCGGGAAAATCGTCGAGTTGGTTCTGCACGCCTTCCTTGTAGCTGGCGGGCGTAAAGGTCAATTGCAGGTCGCTGTTGGCGATTTCCGGCGTCGAACGCCAGAAGCAGTAAACCAGCGTCGGGCTCAACGACAAAATACCCTTGCGCGTGAACACCCACTTGGCGACCTCGCCCGCCAGGCGCAGCCCGCGCACGCGCTGATTGATGCTGTCGATGTTTTTGACCCGTGCGGTGAACCGCGGCGCGTAGTGGTCTCGCAGGTTCTCACCCACGCCGCCAAGCGCATGGCGCACCTCAATCCCGAGCGGTTGCAGCACGTCCGCCGCGCCGATGCCGGAAAGCTGCAACAACTGCGGCGAATTGATCACGCCACCCGACAAAATTACCTCTTTATTGGCCCGTACTTCCATTGCCTTGCCGCCAGGGCCACCTTTAGCGTATCTGACGCCGGTCACGCGCTTACCGTCCAAAACCAGGCCCGTCGAATGGGCTTTCGTGATGACACGCAGATTGGGGCGTTTGCGTGCCGGGTGCAGATAGGCGCGTGCCGTGCTCATGCGCCGACCGTTCAAGATTGTGCGCTGTGAATAGGTAATACCCTCTTGGCGCTCGCCGTTGTAGTCGGGGTTTCGCGGAATGCCGATTGTCTGCGCCCCCTCGATGAAGGCTTCCGTCAGGGGATGGCTCCAATCAATGTCGGTGACCGCCAATGGCCCGTCACGCCCCCGAAAGGTATCGTCGCCCTCGCCGATGCGCATTTCGGCGCGGCGGAAATACGGCAGCACATCGGCGAACCCCCAGCCATGGTTGCCGCGCTGCGCCCAGGTGTCGTAATCCATGCGGTTGCCGCGCGTATAGATGTGGCCGTTGATGGAGCTTGATCCCCCCAGCGTCTTGCCGCGCGGCACCTGAATGCGTCGCCCGCCCGTCCACTCTGACGGCTCACTTTCGTAAAGCCAATTGATAGAGGCGTTGGTGAAGGTTTTGATAAACCCGGCGGGGATATGAATGTAGGGGTTCCAGTCCACCGGCCCGGCCTCGAGCACACACACACTAACGCCCGCATCCTCGCTCAAGCGGTTGGCCAGCACGCACCCGGCAGACCCGGCACCGATGATCACATAGTCGAAATGTTCCATGTCTTGATCATGCATCAAGCGCGCGCAACCGCAACCCAGTCTTTACGTCGAAATAGCCGCCCCCTCCGCCACCATCGCGTCAATCCGCGCATCGTCGAAACCGGCGACGTCGCGAAGCACGGCTCGCGTATGCTCGCCGATCAACGGCGCGCCAACGGGATCACGCACCGGCGTTTCGGACATGGCGTAAGATGGCATCAAGGTTTTCAGATCGCCGAGCTCTGTGTGCGGTGCCGTGGTGATGAGCTCAAGCGCCTGGGCCATCGGCGAATTGAGCGCGTCGCGAATACCGAGGATTTCCCCACACGGAATACCGGCGGTGCGCATGCGTTCGATGACGACGTCGTTGTCCATCGTTGCGAATACCGGGCCCAGCGCCGCGTCCAACGCAACCTTGTTGGCAACCCGCCCGGCGTTGGTTTGAAAACGATCATCATCGGCCAATTCGGGCCGTTCGATCACCTGCTCGCAAAAGCGCCGGTACATGGGTTCTGCGGCGATGGTCAGCATGAACTCACCATCCTTGGACTTGAACACACCCGACGGCTGCGCCGCCTGACTGCCCGACCCAAACCGCGTCGGGTCGTCCCCGGTCAACAGCGATTGGCCAGCGAAATTGACCAGCATATTGAGCGCCGTGCCGAACAGATTGACGTCGACCCGCTGGCCTTCTCCACCTTCGTTACGGGCGTAGAGCGCCGCCGTGACCGCCTGGGCGGCGAACATGCCGGTGACCATGTCCACCACTGACGCGCCGACGCGGGTGGGCGGACCATCGGGCTCACCCGAAATGCTCATCAAACCCGATTCGGCCTGTGCGATGGGGTCATAGCCGGCACGATCAGCATAGGGGCCGGTGCGCCCATAACCAGAAACGGCGCAGTAGATAATGCCCGGATTGGCCGCCTTCATCACCTCATAGCCGATGCCAAGGCGCTCCATCACCCCGGCCCGGAAATTCTCGGTCACCACGTCAGCCTTGGCGACCATGGCCAGCACGGCCTCAATGGCGGCCGGTTGTTTAAGGTCGAGCGCGACACCCAGTTTGTTGCGGTTCATGGACAGGAAATACGGCGAGTGGCCCTCCACATCGGGCGGCATGTAGCCGCGGCTGGGGTCCCCCGATGGGGCCTCGATCTTGATCACCTCCGCACCCTGATCGGCGAGCATGAGACCAATATAGGGCGCCGCCAAAACCTGGCCGAATTCCAGCACGCGGACGCCGTTCAGCGCGCCATCGGATTTCCCGGTGCTCATGATCCGCGCTTCGGCAGCCGCACTGTGCCGGTGCCGATGATCGACAGCTCGTCACCCTGGTTGCGCGCCTCGTGGGCGATATCGACCAGGCCGAACCCAGGATTATCCGCATCATCGCGAACGTCGGTGACCGAGCCCTTGATGAACAGCGCGTCGCCCTCGGGGTTGTGGCGGCGGATTTTGTTTTCCACGTGCACCAAAAATCCATCATCGCCCATCCAGTTGGTCAGGTGGTGCGTCATCCATGAGCAGCGCTCAGGCCCATAATCGTACGCGCCGGGCGCGCCGACGGCAGTGGCCATTTCGTTTTCCCAGTGCACGCGCTCGGGGCAATCGGGGATGTTGAACTTGTTGGGGATGCCCAAGCCCGGATGCGCGTGGATCTGTTTCCAGTTGAGCTTGTTGGCGCGGATATAAAGCCCACCCCAGCCCTGCGCGTAGGCGATGAAGCCGGTGACTGTCATCGGGCCTTTGACCATGGTCGGGATCTCGTCACCCACGGCGACGTCCTCGAAATAGCGGGTCTCGGCGCCGCGCACTTGCTCTTCGGCGTAGTGGCGATAGATATCGGTGAGTTCTTCGTCGGTGTAGCGCTGGGCGGGTTTGGCTTTTAGGTCTTTGTATTTGGTGCCCAATTCGCGCGCTGTATCGCGTTCGGTGCGGAAACACCAACTGTCGGCCTCGGCCAGTTTGTCGCCATCCTGGTTGTAGAAATCGACATGGTAAATCTGCTGCACGGCGCGGCCTGAAAACCGCGTGTCGTGCTCGATCAACTCTTTCAAGTGCGACTCGGTCCGGATCTCGTCATTGCGCTTGACCCATTTGTGCCAGGTCCAATCGGCCCCCGCCCACATGGCGTGGACGCCCGGCAGCCCACCGACATAGCCCGAAATAATGCGCGACGTGGAAAACAGGAACGACGGCAGCGCCACCATCCCGCCTTGTGCCGTACCAGCGGCGTAGTCGGGGTCGCACCACAACGGATTGTCGTCACCGATGCCGTGCGCGTAGTGGCGGATATTGTCGCGCGTCGC
>JABIPG010000058.1 GCA_018698795.1 Rhodospirillaceae bacterium | reverse complement strand
GGCTCAGGTTCGGGCTCAGGTTCGGGCTCAGGTTCGGGCGGAGGTGGCGGCGTAGGCTCTGCGGGCGGCGGGGGCGGCGGCGGCGGAGCTTCAACGGGCTCAGGTTCTTTCGGCTCTTCAGGTTTTTTTTCGGGCTCAGGTGCCGGCGGCGGTGGATTGCTCTCTTCCGCCACATCAAGCACGTCGACGACGATGGCGGTATCAACCATCGTCGGCTGCTGCTCTGTGTAAGGCAGGCCGAAATAAGCGACGGCAACCACCATCGCATGAAAGATCAGGGAACCGACGATACCGCCGCGCATGAATTATTTTTTCCGTGCTTTCTTGATGGGCTGGCGTGCAATCAGGGCGACTTTGCGAAAACCGGCATTGTTCACCAGTCCCATGACCTCCATCACCCGTCCATAATTCACCGCCGCATCGCCGCGAACGAAAATGCGGATATCTGGGTTGTTGCCGGAAATGGCGAGTAGCTTAGGCACCAGGCCGTCGAGTTCGGTTGCCGTGTCCTGAACGAACACTTGCCCGTCCTTTTTGACGCTAATCGCCAAAGGCTCGTCGCTGCCCGTGACGGCGCCGGCCTTGGTTTGCGGCAGATCGACCTTAACGCCCACCGTCAGCAATGGCGCAGTCACCATGAAAATCACCAACAACACCAGCATGACATCGACAAACGGCGTCACGTTGATCTCACTCATGGGTTGGGCGCGGCGGCGGGCGTAGCGCCTTGATTGCGATTGAAAGGAAGCCGCCATGACTATTCCCCGGTATCCAATTCGCGGCTGAGAATAGCCCCAAATTCACCCGAAAAACTCTCAAGCCGACCCGCGTAACGATCCAAATCGCGGCTCAGTTTATTGTAGGCGATAACCGCCGGAATAGCCGCCAGAAGCCCAAGTGCAGTCGCAAACAACGCCTCGGCGATCCCCGGCGCGACAACCGCCAGAGACGTATTTTTGGAAAGCGCGATCGATTGGAAACTGTTCATGATTCCCCAAACCGTGCCGAATAACCCGATAAACGGTGCCGTCACACCCGTAGTGGCCAGGAATGTCATGTAGCGTTCGGTGCGGTCCATCTCGCGCGCCATGGTGATTTGCATGACCCTGTCTATGCGTGCGGCCAGCCCCACCGCGGCCCCGCCCGTGCCCTGTCCGCCGGGCGAGCGCCGCCACTCACGCATGGCGGCGGCGAAAATCGCCGACATAGGGTCGCGCGGTTGTTGGCTGATGCGATCAAAAAGATCATCCAACGAGTTGCCGGACCAAAACACCTTCTCAAACTCGTTCGAACGGCTGTTCAAGCGCCGCATGGAGAACCATTTCTGGAAGATGATCGCCCAGCACCACACCGACGCCAGCAACAGCACGATAATCACCGATTTGACGACCAAATCGGCACGCAGGAACAGCGCGATCAGGCTGAAATCCAGGTCGGCCACGGAGCCGCCCAACGTTACAGTATCTACGATCTGGTTTTCCATATCCTATTCCTTGGCCTCATCCACGGTATGTTCTTCAAACGCTTGACGCACAGCGGCTGGCAGGCGCGCAGCGCCGCCATCCAATGCCATGCATCCTAATTTCACATCCATAACCACCAACGTCTCGGCGTCCCGCCGTACAATTTGGCAAAGATCAACGCTCGCGCCGCCAACCTTTTCGACACAGGTCTCGACGCGCAATTCATCGTCGAGCTTGGCCGGGCGCTGATACTCCACGTTGCAGCGCCGCACCCCCAGCGCAATCCCATCGTGCGCCATGATCGCAGAACTGCTGAACCCCATGGCGCGCATCATCTCGGTACGGGCGCGCTCGGCATAACGCAGGTAGTTGGCGTAATAGACGATCCCGGCGGCATCGGTATCTTCGTAATAAACCCGCAACGGGTAAACGTGTGCACGATGATCCGGAGATGCTTCAGACATCGACATCCCCTGCTTGTGCCCCGGCATCCACTTGCGCCAGCAGTTCCATTTGGCCTTGGCCAGCCGGCGCATCCAACCCCAAATGCTTATAGCCGTCGCGCGCCAGCGCTCGACCGCGCGGTGTGCGCATCAAAAACCCCTGCTGGATCAAGTAGGGCTCGATCACCTCTTCGATGGTGTCACGCTGTTCCGATAGCGCGGCTGCCAATGTCTCCACCCCCACCGGTCCACCGCCGTAACTCTCGGCGATGCACGCCAGATAACGCCGGTCCATGGCGTCCAGGCCGCGCCGGTCCACATCCAGCCGGTTGAGCGCCTTGTCGGCGGCTTCCGCATCGACGCGCCCGTTTAACTCCACGGCGGCGAAATCCCTGACCCGGCGCAGCAATCGCCCGGCAACGCGCGGCGTACCGCGCGCACGTCCGGCAATTTCGCGCGCGCCATCTTCGCTCAAATCAAAGCCCAACAGGCGCGCGCCGCGGCTGACGATATGGCGGAGGTCTTCGGGGTTGTAGAACTCGACGCGCAGCGGAATGCCGAAACGCTCACGCAGCGGTGTCGTCAACAGCCCTGAGCGCGTCGTCGCGCCAACTAGCGTGAACGCAGGCAGATCGATCCGCACGGAGCGCGCTGCCGGACCCTCGCCGATGATCAAATCAAGTTGCCGGTCTTCCATAGCCGGATAGAGG
>JABIPG010000082.1 GCA_018698795.1 Rhodospirillaceae bacterium | reverse complement strand
GTGTCAGCCGTCAGCGGCAAGCCGTTGGCGCTGCGGTGCTTTCGTGCCTGGCGTTCCGGGTCACCAGGTACCATCACCGGCTGATCGGGATCGGCGGGCCGCGCACTACGCACAAAATCGATGTAGTTTGCAACTGAGCCGCCGAAGCCGTGGCCATCGTCAATGGCTTCGGGTTTGATATATATCGATAGCATGCCGTTATGGGTCTGGGTGCCGGGGCCGGTGGTGCCGGACCCGGTCAAGGCGCCGCCCAGCAGTTCGCAGGCCAAGGCCAAGCCGGAGCCCTTGTGATCGCCCATGGCGAGCAACGCCCCGGCGCCAGCGCGAGGATTGGGGACTTCGCCGGGACCGATGTCGCCGTAGAGGGCGTGCGGATCCAGTGTCGGCTGACCGTTGCCGTCGACCAACGCACCCTCCGGTGGGGGCTTGCCGCCACCAACCGCGACCAGAATTTTACCCTCGGCAACTTTCGAGGTGGCGAAATCGAGAATGAAATCGTCACCGCCCGGATTGACCACGCCGATGGTAACCGGCGCCGTCGATATACGCCGTTCCGCGGCGCCAAACGGCGCCACCAGCATGCTTTCGGCGACATTGACGAAATGGATCGATGTCAGGCCGGCGTCACAGGCAATTTCCGCCCAATGACCGATGCGCCCGAGATGGCCGGAACGTCGCAACGCCACCACCGCGACACCGTGATGGTTGGCCTTGGCGATACCCAGATCGACGGCCTCGCAGCCAATGACCTGACCGAAACCTTTATTGCCGTCGAGCAGCGCGAAAGCATCTCCATCTATGACGCTCTCCACCGAGCGACCGAAGTGCAGATTACCGGTTTCCGCCCACATCAGGTAACGTGGCACGCGGACAATGCCGTGGCTGTCGTGCCCCGCCAAATTGGCGCCGACTAAATTCGATGCGATGGCCTCAGCCTCTTCAGGTGCGCCGCCCGCTGCCTCGAAAATGCGCTGGATGGCAGCCGTGACGCCGTCAGCGGAAACCAGGACTTGTGGACCGCCCATCATCGTCCCGCCAGTTCTGCGTGATTGAAGACACAATCGGGCTTCAAGGTGCCATCAAAACAATCGAGTATATTCTGCATCGCCATGCGGGACATTTCTTGCATGGCGCCATGTGAGGCAGCGCCGGTATGCGGCGCCATGATGACGTCATCGCGCTGGATCAACCCGCAAAAGGCGGCGTCATCCGCAGGTGGCGGCTCCACCGAGAATACATCCAGCCCGGCGCCGGCGAGATGCCCGGACTGCAGCGCCGCAAGCAACGCCGCTTCGTCAATGACGCCGCCGCGCGCACAGTTGATCAGCACCGAACCGGGCTTCATCATATTAAATTCCGCGGCTGAGATCATGTGGTGAGTGCTGTCGTCGAGCGGCACGTGCAGCGTGACAAAGTCGGCGTTCGCCAGTTCGGGACGGAAGTCCTCAACGCCGCGGCATCCCATGCTGTCTGCCAATTCCCGATCCAACGCAATATCGACAACCACCACTTCCATGCCGAACGCCCGCGCCAGTGGCGCGACCTTACGCCCGACACGTCCGAAGCCGATGATCACCATCACCGCGCCTTCCAGGTCGGATGCGATCAGGTTTCCCCGCGCCTGCCAGTTGTTATCGCGCACCGCCGCATCGACGGCCATCAGCCGCCGCGACAGCGTCAGCACCATGGCCAAGGTATGTTCGGATACCGATGAACTGTTGGCGCCCGATGCGATGGCGACCGGGATGTTGCGCGCTGTCAGATGCGCCACGTCGACGTTGTCGCAACCGACCCCGTGGCGCGACACCACCTGCAACTCATTGGCCGAAGCTAGAAGCGTCGCCGGCAACGCGGCGGTGCGCACAGCAATGCCATGCACGCCTGGCACCAAGCGGGCCAGAGTTTCGGGTTTAGCGTCCTCAGCATGGATGACTTCGATATCCGCTCGGTCGCGCAATAGGGACAAGCCCACATCGTGCATGGGTTCGGTAACAAGGACGCGTTTCATGGTTGGTGTTCCTCTGATGATATTTACTCGGCGGCGCTTGACTCGGTTGCGAAGAATTTGTTGTGCAGCACCGATTGGCTTTCGTAAATCGAACCGGTTTTAAGTGGTCCCGGATAAGGCAAGCGAATGGGTGTCGGCACCAGGCGAGGTTGATTGGTCGCCTGCCCGGCGATCATGGTGTCGGTGTATTCCTGCCAATTGGCCTCCGGGCCCATGCCGCGGATATCCCAGGCATCAGCGGCGGCGACTTGATAGAGCAGCAGCCGCCGGTCGGCGCCCGAGGTGTTTTGGCTCGATCCGTGGACGGCGCGGACATGATGGAAACTGCAAGCGCCGGCCTTGCCGGTAATCATCTCCGCGTGAGCTAAATCGATATCGCAGACATCGGGGTCCATGGCGCCGACGAACCGGCCATCCTGATGGTGATCAAAGGTTGGGCCGCGGTGCGAGCCGGGAATGCACAGCAGCGGGCCGTTATTCTCGGTCATGTCGTCGAGCATCACGCCGACGGCCAAGACATCGTCATTGGTGTGCGGATAAAACGCCCAGTCCTGGTGCCATTCGACCGCTGAGCCGTAACTGGCCGATTTAAGATTGATCTTCGAGCCGTGCATGCGGAGGTCCGGTCCAAGCAATTCGGTCAACGCTGCGATCAAGCGTGGATGCCGGGCCATTTCGGCGAACAGCGCGTGTTTTTTAAACGGTTCCTTGACGCGTCGCACACGTGGGTTGTCCGGGGTATGGCCGGACTCCAGGTCGATCAGGTCGGTATGATCAGTGAGGCCACGCGCACCTTCGATCATCTCGCTTAACACGGCGCGCATTTGGCCAACCTCGTCGTCGCTGAAGATATTGTCGACGACGACGAAACCTTTTTCTTCGTATTGGGTAACTTGATCGTCGCTGATAACGGTGTTGGGGGCGGGCATGAGGCTGAATGTTCCTTGGGTGTTAAAAGTCGTGTAGCGGCTGAGACTAAGGGAAATAACCGGGGTGGCGCTCGCGAATGTCATCGACAATGGCCAGTGATTTGCCAAGATGGCGGCGCACCGCTATTTCCGCCGCGTCGGCGTCAGCGGCCTTCAGCGCCGAAACAATGGCGCGGTGTTCGTTGATGACAATCTGACGGCGTTCGTGTTCATGTAGATAAAGGCCGCGAATGCGGTCGTAATCGCCGCGCTGCGCGTCGATCAGGCGCGTCAGGCCTTGGATGCCGGCAAGGCGGAACATCTCATCGTGGAAACTGTTATCCGCAATTTTGAAGGCTGTTTCATCGCCGGTGGCCAGTTCGGTGACTTGCCGCTCGATCCAAGCATTCAACGCGGCCAAGCCTTCTGCATCAATGGTGTCAGCCAGCACACGGACGACCTCAATCTCAACACTGAGGCGTAGGAAATGAATTTCTTGTGCGTGCTGTATATCAATCAGCGCGACCACGGTGCGCGATTGCGGGTAAATGTTGACCAGGCCTTCGTCGGAAAGGCGGAGCATCGCTTCACGAACCGGGGTCGGACTGACATCGAACTCCGCCGCAATTTCATTTTTGGAAATGTTCGACCCGGGCTGGCGGTAGAAATAGATGATGTCGTGCCGCAAGGCGTCGTAAACTTGCTGTACGGCAGAGACCCCGGACTCGCGTCGTGAGCGCTTAGGCGCGGTTCCGATCTTAGCGGCTGTTACGGACATCCCGATGCCGTCCTCACGTAGTATGTATTGGGGGCGAAATGACGAAAACCCCTTGACCTGAATACTAATATATTAGTTACTCTTTTGACGTTTCGTCAAATTTGTCTATGGGAGGACGTATTTTGTTTAAGAAAACTCTGACAGCGCTGTCATTCGGCGCACTACTTATGGCTTTTGGGTCCGGCGATGTCGCCGCCAAAACGCTCAAAGTACAAGCAAGCTCGAAGGGCGGTGATTGGGCGCACCGTTTCATGACCGATAAATATGGCCCGAGATTGGAAGCCATGACCAATGGCGCGCTGAAAATCGATGTACTGCCGACAAAAGCGGTTGTGCCGCATCGTGAAACCATTGACGCGGTAGCCAACGGTATCTTGGATGGTGACCTCAATGCGGTCAGCTATTTTTCCGGGCGCGATCCGGCTTTTGCCATCATCGGTGACTTGATCGCCGGTTATGACACGGTCGACCAGGTTCGCACCTTCTGCATGCATGCGGGCGGCAAGGAAATTCTGCAAAAACTCTACGACAAGTACACCAAGGGCAAAGTCCACGTTATCGGCTGCGGTCCGTACGCGAAGGAAGCCTTCGTGTCGACAATTCCGATTAAGACTGTCGCTGATATGAAGGGTGTGAAAGTACGTTCGCCAGAAGGTCTTGCGGCTGAAGTGTTTAAGCGTGCTGGCGCGGCGCCTGTGTCGCTACCCTTCTCGGAGGTCTACACGGCCCTTGAAAAAGGCGTCATCGATGCTGCTGATGCTTCCGCTCACGTTAACAACAATGCGTCCGGCATGTACAAGGTTGCAAAATTCCCGATCTATCCAGGCATTCATTCGATGGCTGTATTGCAGTTTATCGTGAACAAGAAAGTTTGGGAAAAGCTAGGAAAGAGCGGCCAGACGGCCCTCGAAATGTGGTATGCCGCATCCTATGACGCGATGCGCCGTGAAGCTGACCTGCAGGACCGTGCGATTGCGGCCAAGCAGCGCGCCGGCAATGACATTACGGTCATCGACTGGTCAACGAAAGAGCGGGCTAAATTCCGCGAGATCGCGGTCGGGGCCTGGCATGACTTTGCCAAGAAATCGCCTTTGGCCAAAGAAGCCCTCGATGCGCATTTGAATTACATGCGCAGTGTTGGCCTGTTGAAGTAAGCGCTTATTGTAGCTGCCGCGCTGTAATGATGGCGCGGCAGCTATTTTTTATGAAATTTCGATAATATCGCTTCATTAAAGGGGGTCGAATGTCTGGATATACCGAAACTTTGGTCGGTGCTCCGGTGGGTGCGGCATTCAACCGATCAGTAGATCATTTCAGCCGTTTCCTTGGTCTGGCGGTTGGCAACTTGTATTTGCTGGCGGCCTTTTGCACGCTTTGGGAAGTGATCGCGCGTTACATCTTTAATCAGCCCACTCAATGGGCGTTTGAAGTGGTGATGGTGCTCTGTGCAAGCGCTTGGATGTTGTCGGCCGGTTTCGTCACGCTGCAAAAGCGCCATATCGGAATCACTGTTTTTTATCTAATGGCATCGGCGCGGGTCCGGTGGTGGTTGGATGTTTTCGCCATGGTGGTGGGCGTGTTCGCTCTCTACATGCTGGTTTCTGATACGCTCCTACGAGCTTTGGAAAGTATCGATTTGGTGGAGCGCGGCGGCACTGCTT